>DASUPR010000050.1:0-11703 GCA_036281015.1 Pyrinomonadaceae bacterium | reverse complement strand
TCGGCGGACCGTATGGACCAAGCGGCTCCCACCAGACACTGCCGGAGACCAACAGATTGGTGTCGATCTTCGTCGCGGAGATATTCAGCGTGTTGAGACCGTTGCCGACAAACGCCAGGTAATGCACGTTCTTCAGCGGTTCACCGTTAGCCCAGATTCCCTGCGTGAAGCTCGGGCGGAAGAAGTTGTCCGCCATGGTTCGATCGGTTGAGGTGAAGAACGGAAACGTGTTGACGAGTGAACGGCTGCCGGGGACGCCAGTGTAACCGCCGGTGATCGTGAGGGCTTTGTTGAACTGCCAGCCGATATTTCCAGCGACGACGATCGACGCTGCGCCGGCGGAGGTCCAAACGGTGAGGTTGTAGCGTGCTCGCTTGTCGAAGATGTAACCATTGAAGACGAACATCGAGCGATTAACCGTGACGTCGTTTCGTTTATGAACTTCGCGAACGACGCCGAGGTGATCGGTGAACGTGTCGGCTGATGCGAGTGTGTTGAGATATCGGATCTGGGTTGTGTTTGTGAACTTCAGCAGGAAGGGAACCGTGGCGTCTTCCTTTGTTTCCCAGATCACGATTCCGTCTTTGTAACGTTCGTCGTCGGGAGGCTTGGGTGCGACAACCGGCTGGGCTGAAGCATTCTCCGCGTTCGTAGAGGGAACTGGTGTGTCGGGAGTTATTGGAACTGCGGTTTCCGCGGCTTGCGGTGCTGCCGGTCGTTGCACGCCAGGCAGCGCCTCCGCTGTCGTGCCGCCATCAAGGCGGCGCTGTAAACGTTCGACCTGCTCCAGTAACGTCTTCTGCTGCTCTTCCATCCTGCGAAGCAGTTCTCGAACAGCAGCGTTCTCGGCTTTCAAGTTCGCGACTTCGCTCTCCAGATCGTTCCGTCGCGGTTCTGAAGCAACTACGGTGGTTGGTTTCGAAGTGGCGATTTCCTTCTGCGGACTCTCCGGTTGAGTCGCCTGTCCGAAAGCAGAGCGCGCAAACAACACCAACGAGACCAGGATCAATGCGATCAGGAGCTTGATGTTTGCACCGCGTCTTAACATGTTAGCTCTGGATCAGCTTCTCAAAGTCCCTCTCATTCACACCGGATTTCAACCTGGTGGAAGGCAGTTAGCCCTCCGTCCAGAACCAGGCTAGAGCCCGATGTGAATAAGAAGGACTTTGAAAAAAAGTCTCCCAAAATCAGCAGAGCACCACGGAGAGGGCCAGCCCGGCTTCGCTCGTTTCTTTGTACTTGCTGTTCATGTCTTTGGCTGTCTGGGCCAGCGCCTGCACGGTGGCGTCGAAGTCGATGCGATGTCTGGACGCAATCTCATTAGTCGCGATCGCATAGGCGGTCCATGCCTTGATAGCACCGAATGCACATCGCTCGATACATGGTACCTGCACGTATCCGGCGACCGGGTCGCACGTCATGCCAAGATGATGCTCGAGAGCTGATTCAGCAGCATTCTCGACGACCCGCGGTTCTGCGTCGTAAGCAGTTGCGATCAATGCCGCAGCCATTGATGACGCCACGCCTATCTCAGCCTGGCAACCACCTTCCGCAGCCGACAACGTTGCGTGGTGCTTACAGAGATAGCCGATCGCCGCCGCGGCCATCATACCGTCGCGGACCTTTTGTAGTGGGAGCTTTCGATTCTCAATGAGTCCATAGACCAGAGACGGCATGACTCCGGCAGAGCCGCCGGTAGGAGCAGTGATCACAAGATGGCCGCGTCCGTTTTCTTCAGATGCAGCCAACGCATAGGCCGACAGAACACCGATACCGCGGTCCGATTGATATGAATCGTCCATCGCGCGCTTGTAGACGGTTGCTGCTTTGCTGTGGAGTTTGATTGGACCAGGCAGCACGTCATCTTCCGGCATGCTCAAGCCGGACTTTACTGTCGCGACCATGGCGTTGATGATCTTGTCAACGAAGACGTACACCTCCTCCTCCGTCCTGCCGGCGATCGACATCTCGTTGGCAAGCATTACTTTGGCGATCGAGATCTTGTTGCTCTCCGCGTGCGCCCGAAGTTCTTTCATGGTGGCGAACGGATACTTCGGAGCGTTCTTCTTAGGTGGTACATATCCCTTCCACTCAATGAAACCACCGCCAACCGAGTAATACTCCTGCTCGAGCAGCACCTCGTTGCCGGCCATGAGCTTGCAGGTCATCGTGTTCGGGTGTTTGAAGTCGCCCTTGGTTGCGTCGTAGATGATGTCCTTAAGGCTGACGTTGAAGGTCGCCGAGCCGAGCTTCACGGGAAAGACCTGATCGGGTTTATCGCGCAAGCTGTCGAGAAACAGCGGATCGACGGTTGCTGGTTCTTTACCGACGATGCCGGCGAGTGCGGCGCGCTCGGTGCCGTGGCCCTTGCCGGTCGCACTCAAACTGCCGAACAGGTGCACCTTCAGGGCAGTTGCTTTAGACAGTTTGTCGGCGGGAAGTTTCGTTGCCTTTTGATAGAAATCGTAGGTGATGCGCATCGGGCCGATGGTGTGAGAGCTTGATGGACCAGGTCCGACCTTGTAAAACTCGTCGAGGGTAGTTAAGACAGGTCCCTTACCCTTCTTGACGACGGCCAGATCGGCGGATAGTGGAGGCGTGGGTCCCTGGGCCTGGATCGGTAGCGACTCACTGAAGGCCTTCAACGTCCTGCTCCGCGCCGAGACCACTTTGCCGGTCATCACAGCAGCCGCACCGACGACCGCGCTCCTCATCAGAAAGCTGCGACGATCCACACCGGGCGGGACGTCGGGCGAGATCACCTGGCTGGGATCGGCTAACGGATCTTCATTTTGTTTTTTAGACATAGCGCACCTCGACCTTCACTTCAAAGTAGCGATTACATACGTTTGTAGTGGTAAGTATCGAAGGCGTGTGAAGAGACTGCTACTGTCAAAAATACTAGCACACAGGAATTTAATTGTTTAACCCGAACGGGACTACTCGTCTTCGGAACCGTCAGTGCCGTCCGGCTTCTTGATGCCGAACTTTTCGAGACGATACTGAAGCGTGCGGAAGGTCAGACCGAGCAGCTTTGCGGCTTTGGTGATGTTGTAGTCCGTCTGTTCCATCGCCTGCGTGATCAGGTTGCGCTCGACGTCTTCGAAGTTGATCCCTTCCGCCGGTAACTTGAACGTTCCTTCCGACGCTGGTCCAGCATCCTGGCGCACTTCCGTCGGCAGGTCTTCCAACGTGATCTTGTCGTTTTCCGCCAATAGGATCGCGCGTTCGATTGCTGACTCCAGCTGGCGCACGTTGCCGGGCCAACTGTAATCGACCATCAACTTCTTCGTCTCCGGCGTTAAACCCGTGATCAGGCGCGAAGTGTTCTTCGTGTGCTTCTTGAGGAAGTAATCAATAAGGACGGGAATGTCCTCGCGGCGCTCGCGCAACGGCGGCACGTCGATCGAGAGCACGTTGATGCGATAGTAAAGGTCGTCACGAAAACGCCCGTCAGAAACCATCGCCCGCAAGTCGCGATTGGTTGCCGCGATCACGCGCACGTCGACACTGATCTCGTGCGTTCCACCAACGCGCCTGATCTTTCGTTCCTGCAACGCGCGCAACAGCTTCGCCTGAATGCCGACGTCGAGCTCCGCGATCTCGTCGAGAAACAACGTTCCGCGATCAGCGATCTCAAAAAGACCTTTCTTCTCCGCGTGCGCCCCCGTGAACGAACCTTTCTCGTGCCCAAACAATTCCGACTCGAGCAGGTTCTCATTGATCGCCGCACAGTTCACCGCCTGAAACATCTCGTCAGTACGCGGCGATTGATTGTGAACCGCGCGCGCGATCAGCTCTTTTCCGGTCCCCGACTCGCCACGAATCAACACCGTCGAATTCGAACGCGCGACTTTCAAGATCATCTTCTTCACCGTCTCCATCTTCGGCGACGCAGAGATGATCTCGCTGTCGATCGCGTCGAGGCGGTCAAGCGCGCGATTGATTGTCTCCAGCAGTGCGGCTTTGTCGTACGGCTTTTCGAGATAGTCAAAGGCCCCGCGTCTCAACGCTTCCTTCGCCGACTCAATCGAGCCGTGCGCGGTCAACAGGATCACGATGATCGACGAATCGTAAGCCAGCAGGTGTTGCAACAACTCGATGCCGTCCATGCCGGTCATCTTCAGATCCGTCAACGCGAGATCAAACCGGCGGTCCTTTGCAAACTTCAGCGCAGCTTCGCCTGACGCGGCCGTGGTCACGTCGTAGCCTTCGTCAGACAGAATCAGTTCGAGGATTTCTCTTTGTGCTTTTTCGTCGTCAACTACCAGTATGCTCTTGCGTGCCATGTCCCTTCTCTCTACCCGGTAGGATAATGGTGAACGTAGTACCGCTGCCTTCTTTCGAAGCGACGCTGATCGTGCCGCCGTGATCGTCGACCGCTTTCTTCACAATCGCCAGACCGAGTCCGGTGCCTGTCTCCTTCGTCGAAAAGTACGGCTCAAACACTTTCGAAATGTCGTCCGGGGAGATGCCGCGTCCTGTATCGATGACCTCTACCTTAACAGAGTTTTGGTCCGTGTTCGAAAGGCGGATTGAAACACTGCCGCCCGCGCCGTCGATCGCTTCGACCGCATTGATCACCAGATTCGTAAACACCGAACGCAACGATTCGCGGTCCGCAATCACGTGCCGCACCGAACCATCCTGCTCGATCTTTGTTTCGATCCCACACTCGCTCGCCCTGACTTCCACCAGACGCAAAGCATCCTCTGCCTCGGCACGGATATCTAAGTCCTGCAATTCGAGCTTGGACGGTCGCGAGTATTTCAAAAAGTCGGTGATGTGACGATTGATGCGCGCGACTTCCGTTTTGAGTTGATCGGTAAGCTGCACGAAAGTCGTTCGCTTTGACGGATCCGCCGGGGCGAACGACGAGCGCAGATGATCGAGTGTCAGGTTGATGTAGTTGAGCGGATTTCGAATCTCGTGCGCGATGGCCGCGGCCAGCCGTCCAACGACGGCGCCTTTCTCGGCCTGGTGCAATTGAGTTTCGAGTTCGCGTGCGCGACCAAGTCTGGCGGTCATCTCGTTGAACGCCGCAGCGAGCGTGCCCATCTCGTCCCGACGTTCTGAAGAGACTTGTACATTAAAGTTCCCGCCGGCAACTTTGCGCGCGGCGGTGGAGAGCTCTTTGACTGGACGCGTGAACCGCCAGACGAAGTAGCCCGTAACAATTGTGGTTACAAACAGGACCGCGAGCGTATAAAGAGCCGACTGGGTGGCCTGGCGCTCGAAGACGTTGGTCAAAATATTTGCCGAGTCGAGCACCACAATTATGAAACGGCGGCCCTGATCGGTCTCTACTGGAAAGTAGATAGCACCGGCGGCCCCGAAGTCGGAACTGGTCGGAGCGGGAATCCAGGGCGGGAGTTGTTCTCGTCCGCTGGTGTATTGAACGGCGCTGCGCAGCGGCGGCAATTCGAGATTCTGAAACTGGACGTATTGAACGGTGTTGTCCGCCATCTGGCGGGGGCCGTACTCGGGTTGAAGGCTGTCGAAGATCCTGCCGGCGTCGTCGACGACCAGGATGTTTTTAACGCGCACGTCTTTGTTGTTGAGCAGAGGATCTTTGACGTTGCTGATGATGTCGAAGAGGTACTTGTCGCTCTGAAGACTATCGAGGCCGAGGGCGATGCCGGTCATGATCGCCTTTTCCTGCTCGATGATCATCTTGGCGTTGTTTTTGACCGTGCGGAGATTGAAGTAGTACTGAATGCCGAGGGTAAGTCCGAGCATTAGAGCCAGGAGGAGGAGAAGGCGGGCTCGAAAGCTTTCGACGAGGGCTGGAAATCTCATGTTTTAGTGTTGCTCCGGCTTTCCAGTGATTTATGTATAATCAATTACTTTTTTGTTGCCCATGGGAGAGAGCCGATGTTATATTTATGGCGGTCTCGAATCAATGTCCCCAGGGACCGCCGTTTAGGGAAATCTTCCCACCTCAATTGCAGTCAGTTGCCGCGAGGCCGAGCGCGAGCTAGGTAGGTTTAGTTATTTTGAACCTAACAAGAGGTTTTTGAAGTTCACTCACCGCCAGGTGAGCAAAATCCCTAGAGAAAGGTAAGTAGGCCCTGATGACACCCAAGTTCCATTCCCGTCGCCCCGACCGGCTTGTCTTCATTATATTTATCCTGCTTTGTTTGGCTTTTTCCGGTACGGTATTCGGGAAGAAACGAAACGCCTCAGGCCGCAGCGCCCGTGCTCAGAAGAGCAAAAAAGCAACAGCCAGAAACAAAAATTCATCGCGCCGTGGACGTGCGACAGCGAGAGCTTCTCGCCGTGGCCGTGGCAGTCGTTTGTCTGCGCGCGACGTTCGCCGCCAACGTGCGCTCGTCGCACGCGAACAATCAGCCGCGATCAGAGCGCGCGAACGCAGACTCGGCCGGGCGCTCACCAGACGTGAACGCGCTGCTGAGTTGCGTAGAGTTTCGTCGCGCAGTCGCCGCGCATTAGCTGAAGCACGCCGGCGTGCTGAAGCCGCTCGTCGTGCCGCGATCGCTCGCCAGATGGCGATCGACAAAGCCATGCGCGATCAAGTGCAGGCGATGATCGCGAAAGACGATCTAACTGGTGAGGATCCTGAAGTGCGCCGTGTTGCGGTGAACGCGCTTGGCCATCACGCTGGTACGGTTGTCGTCATGGATCCAATGACCGGACGCGTCTATTCAGTTGTGAACCAGGAGTGGGCGTTGCATCGTGGTTTCAAGCCGTGCTCGACAATCAAACTCGTCACTGGTGTTGCCGGTCTTTCTGAAAACGCGATCCCGCTTGTCGATACCGCCAACGACGGCTACCGAATCGATTTAACTTCCGCGTTGGCCCACTCTGATAATCCTTTCTTCCAGCAAGTCGGCAACAAGATTGGCGCCGACAAGATGGTCACTTATGCTCGCCAACTCGGGCTTGGTGAGAAGACGGGGCTTAACGTTCCGTTCGAGTTTGCCGGCGCAGTGCCCGACAACAATTCCAATCTTGGCGGGCGCATGTTCTCGCACGCCGATGGTTTCCAGGTAACGCCGTTGCAGTTGGGCACGCTCGTGTCCGCGATGGCTAACGGCGGCCGCTTACTGACTCCGCAGATTCCGCGCAGTCCTAAAGATGCAAACAAGATGGCGCCGAAGGTTCGCCGCGTGTTGGACATCTCTAATGATGTTTGGCAGCGCATGGTGCCGGGAATGGTTGGCGCCGTGAACTACGGTTCCGGCCGGAAGGCTTATGACCCGACGCAAACTGTGGCCGGCAAAACCGGCACGTGCATCGGTAACAATGGTTGGGTTGGTTTGTTTACTTCTTACGCGCCGCTCGCGAATCCGCGACTCGCAGTGGTTGTGATCGCCGAAGGCAGCGACGCTCGCCGTCACTTCCCAGCCGCCGTCGCCGGAGAAATCTACCGGCAGTTGAATCATCGCTTTGGTACTGCGATCAACATGCAAGTAGCTTCAACACTCGACGACGAAGAGAAGGAAGTCGCCGATGCTGAAGCCGCTGCGGAAAACACCGAGGCCGGTGAAGGTGAAGAGTCGACGGCCGCGAGTCCCGAGCCAGCCACTAATGGTTCAACAGTGAAAACAGCGCCCGCAGTTCCGCTGCCGTCAGCAAATACAGACAAGCCCGCGCTGAATGAACCGAAGAACACTGTGAAGCGCGTGTTGATGCCGCTCAACAACAAATCTGCTGAAACGCAGAAGAAGACCGGTACGCAACCGCAAACCAACTCGAAGACGCCCGCTGCAAACACTGGTACTCCGAACGAACAGCGGCCGCGCCGGATTCAGCCATAAGACAGACTTAAAGAACAGTTTTGATTTATTTGCGCCGGAACCTTAAACTCCGGCGCAAATTTTTTTGTAAGTTTTCGTTGACGGGTGCACTGCGCACCTTGACACATTTGACAAAGTTGCAGGAATATTGCGGGCGCTCGTTATTTACTAGTTCTAAACCAAGAGCCCATTCCCCCGATACGTAGATCGGCAACCGATTTTTGTATCATTTGCATCATAAAGTTCCCTGTAACGAAGCTTGAAGGGCTCAGCCTTTGGCGCGATTGCTGAATGAAGATTTTTTGGAGGTTCCGATAACTAATGAAAACGATGAAGATGTTCTTTGTGATCGGTGCGACAGTCGCGTTGCTCGCTTTGCCCGTTGCTGCGACCAATCTGATCAAAGTTTCTGATAACAGCGTTCAAGAACAATGTAAGACAGAGGAAAAGGACGCGTGGTACGCGGAGTTCCTCAAGATTTATAAGAATGACCAGGCCAAGGCTTTCGAACTGGCGAAGAAGTATCTCGCTTGTCCGCCGGTCGGTGAAGTCACTGAAGCGCAGCAAAAGATTATCGACTTCCTGAAGAAGTGGTCCACCGCTTACGAAGACGGCATGCGCAAGCTCAAACTGCCGCAGCTCCTTTATAACGACAAGAAATATCCGGAAGCATACGCGCTCGGACGCGAGATTCTCGCCAAAGAGCCCGACAACCTGACTGTGCTCGTGCACCTCGGAGCTAATGGCTACGTCGTTGCTCCGCTGAAGAATGCGCAGTTGACCGCTGAGTCGCTGGACCACGCACGCAAAGCATTGGCGCTCCTCGAAAGCGGCAAGACTATCGAAGATTGGTCACCGCTCGCTGGTAAGGATGCGGCCCTTGCTTATTTGAATTTCACGATCGGCAGCCTGACGCTCGAGAAAGAGCCGTCCGTTGCCCTCAAGAACCTGCTCAAGGCAGCGCAGTACGAGACGCCGTTGAAGAAGTCGCCATTCCCGTACGCCTACATCGCTGCTGCGTACGAGACCGGTCCTTACGCGACGCAGTCGGAAGCTTACAAGAAATACACCGGCCAGGACGAAACGCCGGAAAGCAAGCTTGCGCTCGCCAACATCAACCAGATCGTTGAACGGATGATCGATGGCTATGCTCGCGCCGTCGCGCTTGCCGGCAACGATCCGCAGTTTGCCGAGCAGAAGAAGATTTGGCTCGAGGTTTTGACGACCTGGTACAAGTACCTGCACAACAAGTCAGACGCAGGTCTGAATGAGTACATCGCTGGTGTCGTCGCCAAGCCTTTGCCGCCCGAGCCGACGCCGATAACCGTGCTGCCGACCCCGGCGCCTGCACCCAGCCCGATTGGTACCAGTGGCGCAACTCCGACCAACGGTAATGGCGCTGCTGCTCCAGCAGGAACGACGCCAGCCGGAAGCAAAGCGTCAACGCCTGCTACCAACAGCACAACGAAACCCGCTGGCGCCAAGCCCGCAACGAATCCCGATCGACCACGCAATCGCCGGTAACGGAACCGAAGTTCCGTCACCATTTCCAACGCCGGAAGCACGTCGCTTTTTTCGACAAGCTTCCGGCGTTTGTTATAATCCACTGCGCTTTGAAAAATCCCGAAACGATTCCCGATCTCGACCTCCTCGAAAGAGTTCTCGCTTACAACTTCAACGATCGTGCTTTGCTCGAACGGGCCATCACTCATCGTTCCTGGGCGCACGAGAAGGTTCCGCCGGGTGACGAACGACAGGCTCGCAAACTTCACAACGAGTCGCTCGAGTTTTTAGGGGATTCAGTGCTCGGTCTCATCGTCTCGAATTATCTTTGCAACTCATATCAGGCAGGCACCGAAGGTGAGCTCTCGCGCATGAAGCACCGTTTGGTGAGTGCGCCGACGCTCGCGGAAGCATCTCAAGGGTTGAAGCTCGGCGAGTTTCTGCGGTTCGGGCGTGGTGAAGAGAAGAGCGGCGGCCGGCAGAAGAACGCTTTGCTGGCTGACGTGTTTGAAGCGATCACCGGCGCGATTTTCCTCGACGGTGGACTCGACGCAGCTACGCAATTCGTTTGTCGCGCACTTAGAACAGAACTCGAAGCCGCCGATCCGCTGAGTGCCGCGAAGGCGGATTACAAAACGATGTTGCAGGAGAAGCTTCAGGCCGAACGTCGCACGGCGCCGCGATACGTGGTAATCGAAACCCTGGGTCCGCCGCATCAACGTATCTTTCACGTGGAGGTTTCGTGGGACAGCGGCAGCATTCGCGGTTCCGGTCACTCGATCAAAGCGGCGGAAGCGGCGGCTGCACGAGCGGCGTTGGAAGCGATGGCTGACCTCGCAGAGGAGATTATTTAGGCGGCAAACGACAGGAACTGTGGTGCCAGCTTGACCACCGCAAGCAACGTATCTAGGATGTTTTTTCAATGGCCAGTAATCGAACCACCGACAAAGTAACCTCAGAAGAAGCGGCGCCTCAAACCGAGGCGAAGCCTTTCTCTTTTTCACGTCTCATCAATCGCAACGGTCACGAAAAGGAAGCTCCGCCCCCACCGGTGCAGGGCCCGCCGAAAACCGTTTGGCGCGAATATTTCGAATCGGCTGTCGTTACGGTGGTGATGGCTTTGTTTGGTATGACCTTCATCGTGCAGGCGGTGAAGGTGCCGACGGGATCGATGCAGAACACGATCACGATCGGCGATCACCTGCTGGTCAACAAGTTCATCTTCGCGCCGGGCGAGTCGTTGCCGTTTCTGCCGCAGCGCGAGATTCGCCGCGGCGATATCATCGTCTTCAAGTACCCTGGTAATAAATACGAACCCGATCGCGATCAGCGTCCGGACAACACGCCGATACTGACGAACTACGTGAAACGTGTGATTGGTCTGCCCGGCGATCGCATTCGCATCGAAGGAAAGGACGTCATCGTCAACGGCGAGATTCTTCCCGAGCACAGGATCGTGGTCGAGGAACGAGGCGACAAAGCGCCATTGTACCTGTTGTCTCCGCAGGCGGAACGTAAGCCTGAAGAGAAATACGACGTCTATCACAAGCCTTACTTCGATTCCGACGGGCGCGAGCGCAACGCGTTCGAGGGTAAGGATGAGCTTGTGGTGCCTGCAACCAGTTACTTTGTGATGGGCGACAATCGCGATAACAGTGAAGACAGCCGCTACTGGGGTTTCGTTCCTCGCGATCTCGTGATCGGGCGCGCGATGTTTGTTTACTGGTCCTACGACGAGAGTGCGGAGCCCACTGGTTGGGGAATCCTGGCTGACTTTTTCGTGAACACTCGCTGGGGCCGCACCGGCACGTTGGTGAAGTAGTGTGTACCGATCTTATCAAACCCCAATTTATTCGTGGCTGCTCACGCTGACGCTGCTCCTTTGCGCCGGCAACGTGTGGGCGCAGAAGAGAACTACTAAAAAGAAACCACCAACACCCGCGCCGGCCAGTGAGTTAACTAAACTCCGCGACGAGTTCGTCAAAGCCACAAACGAATACAAGGCGAGTCTGGAAAAGCTCGTCGTGTTCTACGAAGCAGCCGTAAAGCGGGCGGAAGAAAAACTAACAGTCTCACAGAAACTGCTTGCGGAAGGTCTCATCGCGAAGGCGCAGGTCGAAGAGAACCAGCGAGCTCTGACAGAGGCACAACAGAAGGTCGCCGAAACACGGCGCCAGATGACCGGCGCCGACGATCAGATCGCCGCCGTGCTGGTCGAGCAATCCGCCAACGAGCAGATCGCCAGGAACCTGAATCTTGCTAAACAACGTCTCGTTCGCACGTCTTCCTACATTCGTTTCACCGGCGGTCCGGGTTGGAACCTCGGCGAGGCTTACAAAGTCCAGCGCTTCTTTCAAGACACGTTTCATCGCCAACTCCCGATCGCGGTTTTCGGTCAGGGTGCGATTCACGATCGCTGGCGCCTGGACCATCGCAACTC
>DASUPR010000049.1:0-15508 GCA_036281015.1 Pyrinomonadaceae bacterium | reverse complement strand
ATCTTCACGATCGCGTCGCGTTGATTGAGAATCTGCGGCTCGGGAACGTCTTCCACGCGCGTAGAGTTTTTTCCATACCAACAATGTGCTCTCATTTATATTCCTCCTCCCGCGCGCCGATAGTTAGTCGCCGTTTGGTCGTAATTAGTGCCAGTCTGGCTTGGCAAAGACTCCATCGATTCGGCTTCTTCGAGTTCATCGACGTCCGCCGGCCGTGCTGGTCTTTGTGCGAAATAGCCGGTGCCAAAGAGCGTCGCGTCTGACACGACCACTTCGCCGACTTCCATCACTTGTTTGAAACGGCGCAGATCGTCGTCCAACTGCTGCTCGGGTTCTTCGCCAAACAGTTTCGCGATTGTCGCACCGACAACGCCCGCGGGCGGGTTGTATTGAACGTTCACTTTCACGATCGTTCCGCGGTCGCCTGGCGCCCTTTCAAAGCGCACCGCGCCTGCGTTGTCGACATCCGCGTTCTCGAGTGAACGCCACGTGATTAGTTCACCAGGCACGTCCGCAATGATCGTGGCTTCCCATTCGACTTCCGTTCCGGCCGGACCTCTTGCTTTCCAGCGCGAGCGGCCGTCGCCGAGATCGTCAACAGAGTCGAGATGTTTCATGAAGCGTGGCAGGTTTTCGAAAGCTCGCCAGAAACGATAGACCTCTTCCGGCGATCGATTGACTATGCAACTGGCTTTGGCGTGAACGCCCGGGTTGCCGGTGCTGAGTTGTTTGGCCGCGATCAGATCCAGCGCTGTGACTGCGAGCACGTTTGCTGTGGCGAAAGCGACGCGGCCGCGTTTTGCACCCGGCGATGAGAACGCCGCGCCGAGGCTCGCGAGATCCAGCGCATCACCCGCAACGCGTGACCACAGGCCCACGGCTGGTTCCTTTTGACTAAAGATCATGACGCCGGTTGCGATTTCGCGCAGGCCGTACAGTCGTATCAATCCCGTGCGGTTGTTTGGAACACCCGAAATGTTCGCGATTAGTTTTGGAGCAAGAAGTTCTGTCAGACCGAGACCGAGACTGAACCAGCCAAGCCCGCGTGCGAGGCGTTTAGGACCCGACTTGGGCATGCCTGGTTCGGATCGTTCGCCGGCGTAGCTTGTTTCGTCCGAAAATGGTTGTGTGGCGCTCATAATGTCCCCCTTGAATGGAATGTGTGCTTTGAATTTTGTTTCGTTCGTTTGGAAACACAAACAAACACCATGCCTGAAGAGTGTGGCATTTGATGTCCTTCAGCCTCACGAAAAGCTGGCAAACTTTCGAGGATACATTGATGGCAACTTTCGCCATCGCCCCCGATACAACTCAGCGCTTAAAACCTCGCCCGAAGACGTTTGTCCATTGGAGGCTTCGATGAAACTGCTTCTTAGTGTGTGTTTGATCGCGATTTGCACTGTGGGTGTCAGTGCGGCAACGGTGCCTGCGGGATTTACGGATGCTGTCGTTGCGAGTGGGTTGAATCACGAATCCAGCGAATAATGCGCTGGTAGCGCGCAAATCGACCGTAACAATCACCGCGACCGCAAGCGACAACGTCGGCGTCACGCGTGTGGAATTTCTCGTGAACGGTTCGTTGCAGTGCACCGACACGACGGCGCCCTCCAGTTGTAACTGGCGCGTCCCAAGCGCACCCAACAAAACCCACACGCTCCAAGCGCGTGCCTTCGATCAGGCCGGCAACTCCGCCACCGCCGCCGTGACGGTACGTTCGAACTGATCATTTGAGAACCGCGGCTTGCGCGCACTGGTTGCAGAAGCTGAATCCCACCGACAGAGTCGGTGGTACTTTCAGACCCTACCTACACAGCACACAAGGCGCCTTCAATCCCACCGACAAAGTCGGTGGTACTTTCAGACCCTACCTACACAGCACACAAGGCGCCCTCAATCCCACCGACGAAGTCGGTGGTACTTTCAGACCCGACCTACACAGCACACAGAGGCGCCCTCAATCCCACCGACAAAGTCGGTGGATTGTTCACTTCCGCAACCTACTTCAGAACCGCGGCTTGGGCGCTGAGGCTGAGTTGGTGCCAGCGTTGGAAGGTGTTGATGGTCTCGCTCGGCATCACGCGCACGTACGCGGTTTTGAAGTAGAGCGTTTCGGGCGAGGGCCATTGAAACGAAACGATCGGGTTAAACGACGGCGGCGCCGCAGTAGACGAAGCCGGCGCCGGTGAAGCAGCAGCGTTCGCATTCGCGTCGGCTTTCTTCGTCGCGGTCCTCTCTTCGTAAATCACCGAAGCCGCGATCAGTTGCTCGCCGAGCGGAACCCGCCCCTGCGTCGGCGTGCTACCACCCGCGTCGTAGATCGCGATATCCGTGTCAAACGCAGTCACTACTTTCGAAGCATCAGGACTCCACACCGGCAACGCTTCCGTTAGTCCGTCGTCAAGCAACCGCTCATTACCATCGGGCGCGATCAGCCGCGGCCGCCCCGCCGGTTGCTTGTACTTCTTCTCGCGCTCATTCCACTCATCTTCCTTGCACGCCAGAGCCACCAGCGCATGGCCGTCAGGCGCCCACGCAAAGTAGAAGTAGATCAATCCCTCGCGCGACGTGAGCGGCTTGAGATCGTACCCGTCGCGATTGCAGATGTAGATCTGTTCCGTGTTGAAGCTCGCGATCGGCGGAAACAACGGCGCGATCGACGGCGTCGCAACGGGCGATGCGTATGGAAGCGGCGACAACGTCGGTTCCGCCACCGGTTGATCTGGCGGCGTTGGCGTCGGACTCGGCGACAAGCGTTTGCGCGCGACGAACGTAATGAAACGCCCGTCCGGTGACCACGCAACAGTTTCCGGAAACAGGCACGAAATGTCCGGCGGTATCAGGTTCCGCAGAAACTCGCCGTCCGAGTTGTAGAGATCGATGCGAAACGCCGGCGACGGTTCGGTTTCCGTGCCGTAAAGCGCAAGCACTCGCCTACCATCCGGCGAAACAATCGTCCGCAGCAACGCATCGTTCTCACGTTTAGCAGCAAAAGCGTTCGCGACGTTAACGTCTTTGTCAGGCAGGTCGTCCGGACTGAGACTGCTCGGCAACGCAACGTCCGCCGATAGACGATACGCGAGGTTGCGCGCGGGCACGTCGCGCAGAACACGCGGCCGCACGTCCTCTCTCTCGATCACGGATTTACAGCCGATGGTGAAAACGAGCGTAAGAAGGAGTGGAAGAATCGAATGAGTCGTAGTTAGTCGGCGCACTTTCGCCCTCTACAATTTACGCCCTGGCGTTCGTTCTTCACGATCGTTGACCAACTCGCGCACGAGCACGGGATTCAGTGCCAGCAAAGCGCGGATCGTTTGCCGCGGCGAAAGATGATCCTCATCGCCTTCGTCAATTTCAACACAGTTGTGTTGAATGGAACGCGCCAAACGTCTCGCGATCGATTCGTAACCCGGCGTTTTTGCGACATACGCGCGCGCGGCCATCGCACCGATCAGGTCGCACGTAATCTCCTCAGCGCGCTGACCGTGAATATCGAGCCCGGTCAAATCCGAAGCCTTGTTTCCCACTGCCGAGACCAACGCCCGCATACTGTCGTATTCGCCATCCGCGATGTGCAACAGTTCGTGGGCCAACACGCTGATCATTCCTTCGTCAGAACGAAGACCGGCGAGAAAGATCGTGCCGAACGTGATCACATGCGGCTTGCTCAAAAAGACTGAGGCATTGTCACGCGACTCCATGTCGGGCCGCACTCTTTTCACGGCGTTCACGCGCGCGGTCGCTTGCTGAAGACGCAAACGGAACCGCGGCGACTTGTGCAAACCATATTCGGTGGCGAGTTTGCGCAGTGATCTGATCGCCAATACCTTCGCTTCCGGCAACAATCGCTGCGCGCGCTCGGCGCCCGCTTTTGCTTCCGGACTCTGGACCGACATCGACGGCCGCGCCTGCATCATGTCGATGGCCCAACTGCTTTGTGGATCGAGTTTGGCTTGCGTGCAGACGATGCCAATCGCGTTGTCCACGAGCGCGCTGGCTTCCGGCGTCATCGTCGCGCGGACACGGCTTGAATGCGATCCAGACCGTTGCGCGAAGGAGCTCGAGACGAGGCAAAGACAGATACAGATTGTCCAGAGCTTAATTCTCATCGGTGCCGCCAAACGGGTTTGCGTTTCTCCATGAACGCTTTGATGCCTTCGTTAGCATCTGCGGTCTTCATTAAATCGTGGAGGTAAATGTTTTCCTGCTCGGTCAACGCCGCGTCGATCGTGCGGCCGCGGCCCAGGTCCAACGACTGCCGCGTGAACTGCAACGACGTGCCCGAAAGTTCGCGCAGTTTCACCAGGACTTCGGTCAACTTCCCTTCGAGATGTGCCGCCGGCACCACGTGGTTGCACAAACCGAGCCGGCCTGCTTCCGCCGAGTCGATTATTTCTCCTGTCAGTATCAGCTCGCGGGCGCGCTTCTCGCCGATCACGAGCGGCAAAAGCACCGCCGCGACCGGCGGAAAAACGCCAAGCTTGATTTCCGGTTGACCAAAACGCGCGCGGTCCGAAGCGATCACGATGTCGCACGCAGCGACGAGCTCGCAACCGCCGCCGAGAGCCGCGCCATCGACGACGGCGATCGTCGGTTTAGCAATCTGTTCGAGCTGCCGAAAGATCGCGTGGAACGAGTCGAGCATCTGGTAGATCGTCTCCTCGACGTGTTCTTCAATCGCAACTCCGGCACTAAACGCACGGCACGACTTATCCGAGTCAAACACGATCGCCACCACTTCGCGTTTCGCCGACTCGCTCAACGCCGCCGCAATCTCGCGCATCATCGCGATGTGAAAAACGTTCAACGGCGGGCGCGCGAGGGTGATGCGCGCCACACGATCTTCGATTCTGAAATTTATGTCCGTCATGCTCGTGGTCCCAACCACGCTCGATAGATCTGCTTCTGCGTTTCGGTTTGCGTTGGCAACGCTGTGATGCGGTACGTTCCTTCTGTACGCCCGCCCAATTTGATCAGCAAATTGCTCAAGTCGTCGAAACGAAAGATCGTCAGGTTGATCAGATCGCCCGGTTTCTTTTCCGCGATGCGCGCGTTGAAGAAGTCGCGCGTCACACGCATGTTGTCCATCGCCACGATCTGATCGCCCGTGTTTAGACCCTGTTCGTACGCAGGGGAACCGGCATACACGCGCCGCACAATCAAGCGATCTGCGTCTTGCGTAAGGTCCGCGCCGAAAAACACTCGTTCGATCGGTTTACCGGCGTCGGTCATCGCGGCGCCGGTGTCGAGTCGCAGACCCGCGGCACCAAGCGCTGAGTTGTAATCCAGCTCTTCGGTGTTGCGGACGTACTTCGCAAAAAACTCTTCCAAACTCGCACCGGCCATCAGTTCGCTCGCCTTTTGAAAATCAGTAGGCGTGTAGTTGCGTTCCTTCTTGAAAAACTCGGTGTAAAGATACCGCATCACGTCGTCGAGCGACTTCGCGCCGTTGCTGCGCTTGCGAATCTCCAGATCGAGCAGCAGTCCGAGAATCGCGCCCTTGTCGTAATACGACACCTGCGAGTTTACCGAATTCTCGTCCTGGCGGTAGAACTTTATCCACGTGTCAAAACTCGAATCTTCAACGCTTTGTTCCATCCGTCCCGGCGTGTTTTGCAGGTTCTGAATCGCGCGCGCGGTCGCGGAGAGAAACTCGGTTTCAGTGATCAAGCCGGCGCGGCGCAGCGTGACGTCGGCGTAATAATCAGTGATGCCCTCGGCGACCCACAGCAGTTTCGTGTAGTTCTCCTGCGTGTAGTCGAATGGACCAAGCGTGTCGGGGCGGATTCGCTTCACGTTCCAGAGGTGAAAGAATTCGTGCGCGACGAGTGACAGAAAGCCGCGATAATCGGGTTCCGAACGATCGCCCGCGTTTGGCGCGGCGGAAGTCGAGCGATCGCCGCTTCTGATGCGAAAGCCGAAACGCGGATAGCCAAGCGCGGTGGAGTTGGCGTGTTCGAGTCCGCCACCGGCGTTGTTGCGCAAATGAAGAATGAACGTGTAGTCGCGATACGGGATCTCGCCGCCCATCAGCTCGACTTGCGTCTCGACGATCTTCTGCACGTCGCGGCGCATGCGTTCCGGATCGTAATTGCCTTCGCCGTCGATCACGATGCGGTGCGGCACGCCTTTCACATTGAATAAAATCGACTTGAAGTTGCTGGCCTCGAACGGCGCATCGTAGAGCACGTCGAAGTTTTCGGCGCGAAACGTGTTGCGCTGACCGGCCACGCCGGGAAGACCCGTTGCGACTTTCCACACGTCCGGCGTCAGCACGCGAACTGTTGAAGGACTTTTGAGAAAGCCGTCGAGATACATCAGCAGGTTTGCGTTGTTCCAGAACGCGTGATTCGAGTTTAGCTCGCTGGTTCGTACTGAAAGTTCGTTCGCGTAGACCTGGTATCTTGCATGCCACTCGCGCGCGCCGCCGGTGGTGATGCGCCAGGTGTTCTTGTTGATCTTTTCCCACTTCAGCGGCTGGCCGCCGGCGTCGACCGCCGAGAAGTCCTGCACCTGACGCTCAAACTCGCGAATGAGATATGATCCCGGAGTCCAAACCGGCATCACGAGCTGTTCCGTCGCGGGCACCGCGGCTGTTGGACCACGCTTGATCGCGACGTCGATTTCGAACAGGTGCGTGTGCGGCCGCGGCATGGCGATGGTGAAAGAGATCTCGGGCGCAGTTGCGGCTGTGCCTGACTGTATCGTTTGCGCGGCTGCAACGTTTGTGAAAAGAAAAAGCAGGAGAGTCAATAACGCGCCGCTGAAAAGTGGACCCTGATGCATGCGGGAATGTTACTAGATTTTGCAAAACTTTTGCGACTTCTGCCCCGTCTAATGTCTCTCCACGTGAGGGGGGTAATATGAAAGTAGTTACTTGTTCAAAATGCGGCGCCAACAACCGGGTAGATGAAGCTAAACTCGCGAACAGCGAAGCGAAATGTGGCCGCTGCGGCACAAAACTCGACGCACAGGCGGGTAATGGGGCCGGCAGTAAGCCGACTGTACTTACCGACTCGTCGTTTCAACAGGAAGTTCTTAACGCGTCCGGTCCGCCCACACTCGTCGATTTCTGGGCGCCGTGGTGCGGCCCGTGCCGCATCGTCGGCCCGATCGTGGACCAACTCGCGGCTGAGTCGAACGGGCGCTACCGCATTGCGAAACTGAACGTGGACGACAACCCGCAAACGGCTTCGCGCTACCAGATCGCCAGCATACCCACGATGCTGATCTTCAAAGACGGCGCCGTGATCGATCGTATTGTCGGCGCCCAACCGAAACAAGCAATCGTCGAGCGCCTGAACCACGCTGTCGGCCAAAATGATTCACGCTTTCGTGCGTGAGGTTGCCCGTGAGTTGAAGTCTGTTACTATCTTCCGGCTCTGTAAAAGACTCAGCGGTATGAAGAGGCTACAGTCATGTTTCGTAAACTGATTGCCACTTCCTCGACGTGGTTCACTGTGCCAATCCGCCTGACGCTCGCGGCCGTGATGATCGCGCACGGCGCGCAAAAAGTGCTCGGCAGTTTTGGTGGTCCAGGTTTTGACGCTTTCATCTCCGGCAACACACCTTTCGGTTTCATGCGCCCCGCGTGGATTTGGCTCGCTGCCGCGGCCTTCTCGGAACTTGTCGGCGGCCTGCTCGTCGGACTCGGTTTTCTCACGCGCGTCGGCGCGTTCTTTATCGCTTGCACGATGCTCACGGCAGTCATCGGCGTGCATTTGTCCGGCGGTTTCTTCGCCGCTAATCGCGGTTATGAATACCCGCTGACTTTGCTGGCGATGGCGCTCGCGTTGCTGATCTCCGGCGGCGGACAGGCTTCGATCGACAAAGGCCTGAGCGGAGGACGACGGTAGCCCCAGGGTCAGAGATGAACCGCTCCCCCCTCATCGTCATCTTCACCACCGTGTTCATCGATCTCGTCGGCTTCGGGATCGTGATTCCGGTGTTGCCGTTTTACGCTGAAGGCACGATCTTCAACGCTACGCCGCGCACCGTCGGCATCCTCTTCGCCTCCTATTCAGTAATGCAACTGATCTTTTCGCCGATCCTCGGAGGCTTGTCAGACAAACACGGACGCCGTCCCGTGCTCTTTCTTTCGATCATCGGCACCGGCATCGGCTTTCTCATCCTCGGCCTCGCCGACTCAATCTGGATGCTCTTTGCCGGCCGAATTCTCGACGGCATAACCGGCGGCAACATCTCGACCGCGCAAGCCTACATCGCCGACATCACCACCAGCGAAAACCGCGCGAAAGGCATGGGCCTGATCGGCGCGGCATTCGGACTCGGCTTCATTTTTGGACCAGCCATCGGCGGCATCCTGAGCCGCTGGGGAATTCACGTTCCGTTTCTTTTCGCGGCCGCGCTTTGTTTCGCCAACTCGATCCTGCTCTATTTCCGTTTGCCCGAGACGATCACGCCCGATCATCCCGCGAGAAATAAGGCCGCACGCGGACGCGGACTGGCGCAACTGATCAATTCCCTCAAACAACCGCGGCTCGCGTTTGTCCTGACGATCTACTTCCTTTTCATCGTCGCGTTCTCGATCATGACGTCGACGTTCTCGTTCTACACGATGTTTCGCTTCGGCTACGACGCGCAACACACCGGTTATTTATTCGCTTACGTCGGCATCATTGCGGTGATCATTCAGGGCGGGCTGATTGGCCGATTGGTGAAACGGTTCGGCGAGTTGCCGCTGGTGATCGTCGGCGCGCTCTGCTTCGCGATCAGTCTGTTTGCGGTTCCGTTTGTCGGACCGGCTGCGGGCGGGCTGGCGGCTTTATTGATCGGCGGCGGCGTGTTTTCGATGGGAAATTCGCTGGCGACGCCGGCGTTGAATAGTCTGGCTTCGAAAAGCGTTGGTCCGGCTGAACAAGGAATCGTTTTGGGCGTGATGCAATCGGTGGCGAGTCTGGCGCGCGCTGTCGGGCCGCTGCTACAGGCGATACTGATCGGGACTGCCGTGGTCCATATCGGCGCCGACGGCTTACCGCATTACATGAGCGACCGCTCGCTGTTCGTCACGTTCTGGACGGGCGCGGCGATCATGTTCGTGGCATTCATTCTCGCGTTCTACTTCTCGCGGATCGACCATCCTACTTCGCAAACTGCGCAATAGGACCTTCAGGGTTGATCACGTCTTTCACCACCGCATACGGCACCATCACAAACTGTGGACCAGCTGCGTACGGTCCAACCTGATAAGCGTCGAAGTTGATCCCCAGTCCCTGGCGAGTGATCGTCCAGCTTTCGTAATTCTTCGCGGTGGGCGCGGCGCCGGTATCGATCTCGCTGTCGGTGAGCGCCTGGCCCTTCTCTGTTGCTCGTTGCTTCTTCAGGTCCGCGATGCAGTAAGACGCGATCGGCTGCAAGTACTTCGCGCCCGGCTTGAACAGGTCGCTCAGCTTCAGTTGCTTGCCGTTTTTCAGATCGTAATTGATGACTTCGGTGTAGGAATTCGGATGCGCCGCGCCCTGGTAATAACTCCCGACGTCGAACTGAATGCTGATCAAATCGTCCTGCGCGAGCGCGACTTTGTACGCGATGCTCAAGTCGCTGCCCATCGATCCTTCCGGCCGCGGTTCTTCACCCTCTTCCGGCGCCATGTCTTTCTTGAACCCGCTCACCTTCTTCATCACTGAACCGCGCACAAGCTGATTGAACTTTTCGAAGTTTGGATTGCTGCCGCCGCTGAGTTGCGGATACTGCGCGGCAATCTCATACATCAACTTCTTGTTGCTTTCCTTGATCTGCTTCGAGACGATTTCGACTTCGCCGGTCAAAGCGATCGGTTCTTCGTGAACCGAAAACGGGGTCTTCTTCTCAAACGATTTTTCCTCCGGCTTGGACCAGAACCCGGACAGCGAAGCGAGACCGTTCTGAGCATTAACACCCCAAACACCCTGAAACACCCCGGTCTGTTTTCCGGCCTGATCGAATTCATCGAGAGTGAAGTTGCCGTCAGGCGCGATCTTGCCGCGCAGGTTTATGCGCGTGCCGATGCGTTGATAGAAGTAGCTGCCGTTGATTTGATCGCCCGTGCGTACGAGCTTCATCTGCAAGTCGAGCGACGTACCGATCGAGCCTTTGAAATACTTCGTTTCCGGCGTTGGGACCGTGCCACCGGGAACGTCCGCAAGCTGCGGCGTGGGCGCTGCCGCCGTGGACGGCGCGGTCGGCGGCGGCGCAGAACTCCTCCGACACCCAGCCACACCAATCCCCACAATTAACACTAACGCTAGCGCACGAATTTTCATCTGGCTTTACTTACCAACCCGTGACTCAGAATGTGTTGGCGTACCTCAACAAACGTCAGTTCACACAGCCGTCCACCGCTAAAAACCGGATCGTTCGTCACATCGGCCAACGCAAACTCCGGCTTTTCAAACCGATCCAGCTCTTCATCCGTGTCAAAACTAGCCTCCGCGAGCACCAACCCAAACAAATCACCAAGAAACATATCAATCGCGAATCGACGCCCCTCAAACTCAAAGTAATAGCGATTCTTCCGAATCTCATTACTGTTGAAGACAGACATCGTCTCCGCTTCGAGCGCGTTCAGATACGTGTTGGTAATGATCGTGCGCGACAAATCGTCCGGGTTCGGCGCAAACTTCTGCGTTAACTTCACGGTCCACTTGTTCGAACGCGGCTCACGCACTTTGCGCAACCGCAGACGCGTGCCCGTAATGTAGTTGTCGGTGATTTGGAGATGTGGATCGGCGCGGGTCAAACCTTCAGGCAGATCCTGTAACAGATAACGCCTTTCGCGTTCAACCCGCGCGTACTTGCTCTCAGGGACGACGGTGTTTTCGTCTGTGAGTTTTGCTACGCCCATTCGTTCAATCTGGCTTTTGGGCCAACTAGATCTTTCCAGCCTTCATGTCGGCGAGGCGCTTTTCAAAGTTCGTCGTGTCGACCTTGTCAGCCTTGCCACGCTGAATCGCCTGATCGGCCAACGCGAATGCTTCTTCCTTCTTGCCGAGTTTGTACAACGCGTTCGCCTTGTTCGAAAGATTCTGGAAAGTCTCTTTCACCTTGATCGACTGATCGAGCCACGCGAGACCCTGCTGATCGTCAGCCGTGTTGCTGTTGTTGATGAGATACATTCCTGCCTGCATCGGCGTGCGCCAGTCGTCGGCCTTCGCCTCACCAACAGTGGTTTTCAGTTTCGTCAACGTGAGCGCGCCGACGTCTGGCACTTTAACCGTGAACGGAACGCTGATCTTCTCCCAGCGGATATTGACCTGCGCTGAATCCTCAGTGACCGGATCGATGGTAAACGATAACCACTCCTGGCTCGTCGGAAGTGCCTCGGGTTTCGCTTTAACGCGCAACGTGTCTTTCGCGGGATCGTAGTTGAAGCTGCCCCACTGATTTGCGGTGCCGTTGAAAACGATCGTCCACTCGGTCTTGTTTGGAATGGTGTGGAGACTGTAACTGCCGGCGGCAAGTTTCTGACCATTGATCAAGACGTCGTCAGTCACGACGAACTGCGTCGCCTCATTAGCTCCGGTGCGCCACATGTGGCCCCACGGAACAATGGGCGCGCCTTTCGGCCGTTCGTTCTGATTGTCGAGCGTGGCCTCGCCCTGCGCCTTCTGTTCGGGCAGCGGGTCGCCCCAAATCTGCCGGCCTTTTACGCCGGGGCGGCTGTAAGTGATGGTCACGTCAGTGACGCCGATTCGCTGCATCACACTCGCCTTTTGGCTCGGACGCGGCGTCTGAATCTGCGCGAAAGCAGCGCCCGTAAAGCACAAAACACACAGGGCCGCTAATAGACTGCAACTGCGCTTATGGGAAATCATGGTCTTTCTCCTCGTGGATGGGTTTTGCGAATAATACAATGTGGTATTCTTTGCGCCAACTTTCGGCCACACCTTTGTTCGGAGGACAACCTAATGTCTCGGTCTCGCCCGCTTATTCCGTTTCTCTGTCTGCTTGTCTTCAGTTTCGCTTTAGATGCACACGCGCAAAACGGCGCCGGCGGCCAAACGCGTCTGCTGCGAACGCCGACCGTCAGTTCAACGCAGATCGGTTTCGCTTACGCAAACAACATCTGGGTCGCGCCGCGCGCAGGTGGCGCCGCACGCCGGCTGACGAGTTTTCAGGGGCAAACCGGGAATCCACATTTCTCGCCCGACGGGCGCTGGATCGCGTTCAGCGGCGAGTACGCCGGCAACTTCGACGTCTACGTCGTGTCGTCTGAAGGCGGCGAGCCGAAACGGTTGACGTGGCATCCAGGCGCGGACCTCGTTCAAGGCTGGACGCCGGACGGCCGCACGATTCTGTTTTCTTCGGGCCGCGCGACGTGGTCGCCGGGCGGTGCGCCGCGGTTCTGGACTGTTTCGGCCGAGGGCGGTGTCGAAGAGCCGATGGCTCTGCCACGCGGCTATCAAGGCAAGATTTCTCCGGACGGCTCACGCATAGCCTATCGCATGAACAATTCGTGGGACGAGGAACGGCGCAATTACCGCGGCGGACAGAACCGTCCGATCTGGATCGTCGACCTGAAAACTTACGATCTCGTTTCACCGCCGTGGACTGATTCGAAAGACGTCGATCCGGTGTGGGTTGAAGATTCGGTGTTTTTCATCTCCGATCGCGACGGCGTGGCAAACGTTTGGGAATACCAAACCAAGAGCAAAAAGCTCACGCAGGTTACGAAGTTTACTGACTTCGACGTGAAGTCGCTCGACTCCGGCGCGGGTTCGATCGTGTTTGAGCAGGCCGGATACGTTCACGAACTCGATCCGAAGAACGGCAAATCGCGCATCGTTAACATTTCCGCGACCGGCGACTTCCCGTGGATGATGCCAAACTGGGAAGACGTCACGAACCGGATAACCAGCATGGCGTTGTCGCCGACGGGAAGACGCGTTGTCGTTGAAGCGCGCGGCGAGATCTTCACAATCCCGGCCGAAAAGGGCGATATCCGCAACCTGACGAACTCGAGTGGTTCCGCGGAGCGCGATCCGGCGTGGTCGCCTGACGGCAAGTTTGTTTCTTATTTCAGCGACAAGTCCGGCGAATACAAACTCGTGATCGAAGCGCAGGACGGGCTGACGCCGCCGCGCGAGATCACGTTGAAAAACCCGACGCACTACTACACGCCTTCGTGGTCGCCCGATTCGAAGAAGATCATGTTCACCGACACGAACCTGAAAGTTTGGGTACTCGACGTCGCGACTGAACAAGCGAAGATCGTCGGCGAAGATCAGTGGATGGTGCCGGCGCGCACGTTGAATCCGTCGTGGAGCCCGGATTCGAAGTGGGTCGCGTACGTGGGCCGTTTGCGTTCGCTGCACCACGCGATATTTATCAGCAACGTTGAGACGGGTCAGAGTAAGCAAGTAACTGATGGGCTTGCGGACGCGGTGTGGCCGACGTGGGATGCGAGTGGCAAGTATTTGTGGTTCCTCGCTTCAACGGATTTTGGTTTGCGGTCGCAGTGGCTCGACATGACCTCGTACGATCGCGAGACGAACTTCGGGCTGTACTTCGTGGTGTTGAAGAAAGGCGATCCGAGTCCGTTGCTGCCGGAGAGCGATGAGGATCGCGGTGTGGGCACGGGACGGCGTCCGGCGCCTGGTTCTTGCGAACTTCCGGGTGCGGCAGGTGGCGGGCCCCCGGCCGGCGGCGCAGGTGAAGGTGCTCAGGCTGGTGGCGAAGGTGCGGCGCCGCAACGTGGACCGCGTGGCCCAGTTACAGTGCAAGTCGATTTCGACGGGCTTCAACAACGCATCGTTTCGGTTCCGGGCGTGCCGGAACGTCAATACTCGGATCTGCAAGCCGGTGTTGAAGGCACGGTGTTCTACATGGAAGCCGGACGCGCCGGACAGGGTGGCGGACCGGGCGGTGGCGGCGGCGGTAGTAATGAACTGATCCGTTATCGCCTCTGCGATCGCCGCGCTGCGACGTTCGTCAACAACGTCGCGACTTATGAGATCAGCGCCGACAAACGCAGGCTCGTCTATCGTGCTGCGGCTGGCGGTGGTGGTGGTTTTGGTGGCGGCGGCGGATTTGGTCAACCGCCCGCGCCGCAGTTATTCCTCGTCGACGCGGATCGCACGCCGCCGCAGGCGGGGTCGGGACGTTTGAACGTTTCGTTGCGCATGTATCTCGAGCCGAAGGAAGAGTTCAAACAGATCTTCAACGAAGGCTGGCGTAATCAACGCGACTATCTCTACGTGCCGAATATGCACGGAACTGATTGGCCCAGGATGAGGCAGATGTACGGGCAGTTGTTGCCGTACGTGATGCACCGCGCGGACCTGAATTACTTGATGGACATGATGGGCGCGGAGATCGCCGTTGGGCACTCGTACGTTCGCGGCGGCGACATGCCGCAGGTGCCGCAACAAGTCGGCGGCCTGCTTGGCGCTGACTTCGCGATCGAGAACGGGCGTTACAAAGTCACGCGCATCTACGACAACGAGAGTTGGAATCCCGATCTGCGTTCTCCGCTCGCAATGCCGGGCGCGACGGTCAACACGGGCGAGTACATTCTCGCGATCAATGGCATTGAGCTGCGCGCGCCGGACAACATCTACCGGTTGCTCGACGGCACCGCTAATCGTCAAACGACCCTGACCGTAAACTCCACGCCGACGATGGAAGGCGCGCGGACTGTTGTCGTGATTCCGGTGGCCAACGAAGGTGGATTGCGCACGCGCGCGTGGGTGGAGGCGAACCGCCGGCTGGTTGAAAAACTTTCCGACGGCCAACTCGCTTATGTTTATCTGCCGAACACGGGCCAGGGTGGATACTCGAGTTTCAACCGCTACTACTTCTCGCAACAAGACAAGAAAGGCGTCGTTGTTGACGAGCGGTTCAACGGAGGTGGCTCGGCGGCTGATTACATCGTCGACATGTTGGGGCGTGATTTCGACGGCTACATGAACAACGTGGCCGGAGATCGTTATCCGTTCACCGTTCCGTCGGCTGGAATCTGGGGGCCGAAAGTAATGATCATTAACGAGATGGCCGGGTCCGGCGGCGATTTGATGCCTTATATGTTCAGGCGCCGCAAGATTGGACCACTAATTGGGAAGCGCACTTGGGGTGGCCTGGTCCACACGGCGGACACGCCGCCGTTCATCGACGGCGGATCGATGATCGCGCCGCGCGGTGGTTTCTTCACGCGCGATGGGAAGTGGGCGCTGGAGAACGAAGGTGTCGGTCCCGACATCGACGTCGAGAACTGGCCCAAGGACGTCATCGCAGGGCGCGACCCACAGCTCGAACGGGCAGTTCAGGAAGCGATGCGGATGCTCAAGGAGCGACCCATCGATCGTTCCACCAAGGAACCCCCACCGCCAACCTGGGGCCAGCGGCCGTAGTGTTCGCCGCAGGCGTTGACTTACTGTTGGTGCGCTGAACGTCGAAGGTTGACTTACTGTAGGTGCGCTGAACGCCGAAGGCGTTGACTAATTTCAGCCCAGGGTTGCCACAACCCTGGGGGAAACGATGAGAAGACTACTACGCTGAAAGCGTTCGCAAGAGG
>DASUPR010000048.1:0-6465 GCA_036281015.1 Pyrinomonadaceae bacterium | reverse complement strand
AATAAAGCGAGGTTTGGAACTACGATGAGTCGTAAGTATCGAGTCGGTATCTTAGGGGCGACGGGAATGGTCGGACAGCGGTTTATTCAACTGCTCGAGCAGCATCCGCAGTTTGCAGTGAGTGCGGTTGCGGCGTCCGATCGGTCGCAGGGAAAGACTTATGGCGAGGCTTGCACGTGGCGTTTGAGTGGTGAAATGCCCGCGGGTGTTCGCGTGTTGGCGGTCCAACCACCTGCGCCGCCGCTCGATTGCGATCTCGTGTTTTCGAGTCTGCCCGGTGAGATTGCCCGCGAGACTGAAGGAAGTTTTGCGGCAGCCGGATATCCCGTGATCAGCAACTCGTCTGCGTTTCGCATGGACGAAGACGTGCCGCTGTTGATTCCCGAAGTCAATCACGAGCACCTCGGTTTGCTCGAACAGCAGCGCAAGAAATATTCGCGCGGCGGGTTCATCGTCACCAATCCAAACTGCTCGACGATCATGCTCGCCCTCGCGCTCGCGCCGCTGCACGCAACGTTTGGCGTCGAAGCGACTGTCGCGACGACTTTGCAAGCACTTTCCGGCGCGGGCTATCCCGGTGTTGCGTCACTCGACATCATCGACAACGTCCTGCCCTACATCGGCGAGGAAGAAGAGAAGATCGAAACGGAGACCACGAAGATACTCGGCCGTTTCAACGACGCGCGGATCGATCCAGCATCGATGGCCGTCAGCGCTCAGTGTCATCGAGTGAACGTTGCCGATGGACACATGGCCGCGGTGCGCGTGAAGTTCGCACGCAAAGCGTCGCTCGAAGAAGTGCGCGAGTCGTTAACAGCCTACCGTTCCTTACCGCAGGAGCTTGGGTTATATTCTGCACCGTCTGCCCCGATCGTAATTCGCGACGAACAGGATCGTCCCCAACCAAAACAAGATCGCGACGCCGGCAACGGCATGACGATCACGGTCGGCAGACTAAAAACCGACCCAGTGCTGGATTATCGCTTTGTCGTGTTGAGCCACAACACGATCCGCGGCGCCGCAGGCGCGGCTATTCTCAATGCGGAGTTACTGGTCGCCCTGGGCCACTTATGAAACTCAAACTACTTCTTGTTGTCTTTCTAATCTGTGGTCCTACTGTCCAAGCCCAAAGCACCCTCGACGAACAGGTAAAGTCACTCGTCGGATCCTTTAAAGGCAAAGTCAGTCTCTTTGCCAAGAACCTCGACACCGGTGAAACTTACGCGCTCAACCCGGACGAACGCGTCCGCACCGCCAGCACCATCAAGATCGCCGTCATGATCGAAGCGTTCGCGCGCGTCAACGAAGGCAAGCTCAAGTGGACAGATGAAGTGGTCCTCACGAAAGAAAAGAAAGTCGGCGGCTCCGGCATTCTCAACGAGCTCTCAGACAATCTACATCTCACACTGCGCGACGCCGTGAACCTCATGATGATCCTCAGCGACAACACCGCCACCAATCTAACTCTAGACGTTCTGACCACCGACGCCGTCAACGCGCGCATGGAGTCGCTCGGTTTCAAACACATCAAGATCATGCGCAAGGTCTTCGCCGGCGGCGAGAGCGCAGCCGGAAAAGATCCGGAGAACAAAAAGTACGGCCTCGGCATGGCGACAATGCGCGAGATGGTGCTCGTGATGGAGAAACTCGAGCGCGGCGAGATCGTCAGTCCCGCCGCTTCGAAAGAGATGCTCGAGCTGATGAAACGCGAACAGGGCCGCAACGCCATCGGCCGATCCCTTCCCGACGTGCCGGTCGCCGGCAAGTATGGCGCACTCGATCGACTGCGCAGCTCGGTCGCGATTCTCTACACGAAAAAAGGGAAGATCGCGATCGCCATAACCTGCGATGACATGCCGGAAACGATGTGGTCGGTCGACAATCCCGCCTACCTCCTGATGTCCCGCCTTTCCGCGGTCTTAGTTGAAGGACTGGGCAAAAGATAGCGTGCGGTCCGAATTTCTATAGACGCTACCAGAAATTTGGATATACTCTCCGGCACAAAACCTTAACGGTCTTGACCCGAACGTGAAAACACGAGTGTTTTGTGGCGGAGTATTAACTGCGCTGTCGCGGAATAGTATCTGCAAGAAAGTGGATTGAATCGGCAAGTTTTTTCACGGTTAATCCGCCTCTCATCTTTTCGGATCTAGTGACACAGCCCTTTCCACGTCCGGATCCGCAGACAAAAATGCATCGGAGGACTCAATGAAAACAAGAATTTCCTTGAGAAGTGCCGCCCGATTTTTAAGCGCTGCTTTGTTGATCGGGGTTTTTGCCCTGACGGCATTTGCGCAGGGTGGAACTTCCGCAATACGCGGTTCAGTAAAAGATCCCCAAGGTAACGTCGTCGCAGGTGCAAACGTGAAATTAATCAACGTGACCACCAACGCCGAGCGCACGACTACGACCTCGGATGACGGTCTCTATTCGTTTGAAGCAGTGCAGGTTGGCGACTATCGCGTCGAAGTCGAGGCCCCTAATTTCAAAAAAGGTGTCGTCACTGAAATCCATGCACTGATTGCGAAGGCCGTTACCGTCGACGTCCAACTGGAGATCGGCGCCGTTTCGGAGTCGGTCACCGTTTCGACGAGTTCGGCCGAACTGCTTGTCAATCGCGAGGACGGCACCCTCGGATCCAACTTCGTCAACAAGCAGATTACCCAGTTGCCGTTGGAAGCGCGCAGCGTCCCGAACCTGCTGACGCTCCAAACCGCCGCAACCCGTGATGGTTACGTCGCCGGCGCCCGCGCGGACCAAACGAACGTCACGCTTGATGGTGTGGACATCAACGAAGCACAGACCAACTCTGTCACAAGCGGCACGGCTGACCCGGCAGACGGAACAGCCATTGATAACTTGTCGCCCGCGAGTGGAACCGTGTTGCGCCTGAACGCAGACGCCATTGAAGAGTTTCGCGTTCAAACGACCAACCCGAACGCAAACCAGGGTCGGTCCGCAGGCGCGCAGGTCTCGCTCGTAACCAAAGGGGGATCGAACGAGTGGCACGGCAGTGCTTTCGAGTTCTATCGCACGTCGGCTTTTGCAGCTAATGATTTCTTTAATAACGCTGCCGGCGTTTCCCGAGCGCCGTTGATTCGCCACACGTTCGGTGGATCCATCGGTGGTCCAGTCGTCAAAGACCGGGCCTTCTTCTTCTACAGTTTTGAAGGCGATCGGATTCAGCGATCTGTTTCGGTCGTGCGCAACGTTCCCCTGGCCAGCCTCGGGCAGGGCTTGGTTCGTTTCCGCAATCCCGAAGGTGGAATCACCACTTTGACTCCGGCAAACATCGCCACGATCTTCCCGGCAGTGGGTACCAATCCGGCCGCGATTTCGTTGTTGGCCCAAGCCGCTGCGAAATATCCGGCGAACGATTTCTCCATCGGCGACCAATTCAACACCGCGGGTTTCCGCTTCAACGCGCCAACTCCGGTCGAGCGAAATTCGCACACGGCCAAGTTTGATTTCAATCTTACCAGTAAGCAGCAAGCGTTCATCCGAGCCAGCGTCATTTACGATCTGATCGCTCGCGAACGGCAGTTCCCCGATACTCCAGCGCCGAACATCTGGTCCCACCCGATGGGTATCGCCGCGGGTCACACGTGGACCATGACGAACAACCTGGTCAATACGTTCCGCTACGGGTATACGCGAGAAGCGTTTAGCCAGCAGGGCGACTCTGCTGATAACTCGATCAGTTTCCGGTTCGTCTTCTCACCGTTTGGCTTCACTCGAACTCTTACTCGCGTTACGCCGGTACATAACTTTACTGACGACGTGTCGTGGGTGAAGGGAAACCATACCCTTGGCTTTGGCACGAACATTCGCACTATCTCCAATCGACGGGCTTCGTTAGCGAACTCGTTCGACAGCGCGATCACGAATCCGTCGTTCTACTCCGGTGGCGGCTCGAGTATCTCCAACCCGATCAACGCGGTCTTCCCGATTGCGGGCTCAGCTGTCGGCGTGCAGAATGCGGTGACGGCGGTTATCGGCAGGTATTCCCAGTACTCCGGAAACTTCATCTTCGATAGTTCCGGTGCACTCCTGCCCGAGGGTACTCCGAGCGATAGAGAGTTCGCGACACAAGAGTACGATCTTTATGGTCAGGACTCCTGGAAGATCACGCCGAACCTAACGCTGACTTACGGTTTGCGTTACACGATCAGCAAACCGGTCTATGAGAAGAATGGCTTCGAAGTCAGAACCGACATCCCTCTCTCGGATGTGTTTGAGTTGCGTAAGGCCGCAGCCGCACGTGGCGAAAACTTCGTGCAGCCCCTGCAACTCGTCCTTTCCGGCCCGGCAAATAATGCGGACCCGCTCTACTCCTGGGACAAGAACAACTTCCAGCCGCGCGTAGCAGTCGCCTGGTCGCCGTCCTTCGGCGACAACTTCCTGGGCAAGATTTTCGGCAGAAACCACCAGTCAGTATTCCGTGGCGGCTTCGCGATCACTAACGACTACTACGGCCAGCAACTCGCCGTCAGTTTTGACTTGAACAACACGCTCGGTTTCACTTCGAGCGATACCATTGCGGCTAACACCTTTAACCTGACGACTCGTCCGGCGCCGCTTTTCACGGGCCTGAATCAGGCGATCAGAACCTTGCCGCGAATCACGATTCCGGGAAATATCAGCTTCCCGCGGACGCAACCGTTCAACTCCGATCCGGCATTGCAGTCAGCGCGTATCGAATCGACGTTGGACTCGCGAATCGTTGCGCCGATCAACTACTCCTGGAACTTCACGTACGAACGTGAATTGCCCAAGGGACTCGTCATCCAGACTTCTTACATCGGCAGGATGGCGCGCAATCTCATCGCCTCGCGCGACGTGATGGCGCTCAACAATCTCGTCGATCCGAGTTCAGGAATGGATTGGTACACCGCGGCCGGCATTCTCGAGAACTTCCGCCGCGCCGGTACTCCAATCGAACAGATTCCGAATGTACCGTGGTTCCAGAACATGCTGCCGACCAACATCGCGGCATTGATGGACGAGATTTACTTCGGTTTCTGCTGCGGCGTGTTCCCGACACACAACCTGACACAAACACAGGCCGTGTACGCAGTGGCGTTGAACTTCTACGGCAACGACTGGACCGACACACAGGACGTTATCGAAGATGGATTGGGACGCAACCTGTTCTTCCATCCGCAGTATGGCGCCCTGTCGGCTTTCAGCAGCATTGCCAAGTCAAACTATCACGCCGGTACGCTCAGCATTCGCGAGCGCCTCGGCCGTAGCTTGACGATGGACTTCAACTACACGCTCTCCCATTCGATGGACGATGCTTCCGGGCTCCAGACCAGCGCCGCGTTCGGTGGAGCGTTTATTCTGAATCCATTACGTCAGGAAGACTCCTTCGCCAATTCCGACTTCGACGTGCGGCATATCATCAATGCCAACGCCGTTTGGGAATTGCCGTTTGGCCGTGGCCGCAAGTTCTTCTCCGGCGTCAACAAGCTGGCCAATGCGTTTCTGGGTGGCTGGCAAATGAGCGGCATCTTCCGTTGGAACTCCGGCTTGCCGATGTTCAGTCCATACGACGATGCGCGTTGGGCCACCAACTGGAACGCGCAGAGCAGCGGCGTTCGTATCCGTCCGGTTGAGTCTTGTCCCACACAGGGCGGCAAGCTCTTCGGCGACTGCCTGCTCGAAGCGTACAGAAGCTGGCGTGGTGCGTTCGCTGGTGAAACCGGCGATCGCAATGTGCTGCGCCTGCCCGGTTACGTGAATCTCGACATGGGATTGAGCAAGTCGTTTGACATGCCTTGGAGTGAAACACAGAAGCTTCAGATTCGCTTCGAGGTATTCAACGTCAGCAACACGCAGCGGATGTTTGGTATGGACACCAGCCGCAGCGGGTTTGGTTTACAGCTCGACCCGGACCAGATCACGTCGGTTGACGATATTCCAACCAACTGGTCGAACTTTACTTCGATCCAGGGGCAACCGCGCGTGATGCAGATCGGAGCTCGTTTCACCTTCTGAGCTTCACCTGGGGTTAACCTAAATGCGGGCTGGAGCTCACGAGGCTTCAGCCCGTCTTTGTTTCTGTGATAAATAGAACGCTCGCGCGGAAATTTAGAAAGGAGAACTGGTTCATGCGTAGAGTTGTTTTCCCTGTGTTCGCCATACTCGCGTTGAGCGCGTGTGTGTACGCGCAAGCCCCGGATCGAAAGTCGCAACTGGGAATTGGAGGCGGGTCCTATATTCTTTTTGGCGATCTCACAGTAGACGAAGGCAGCGAGAAGCGAGCGGCGCCGCTTGTGTATGAGGTCTTGCTCAACAATCTCGGCGGCAGACCGGCGGATCGCCAGTATGTCAGTTCCGGCGGCCGCTACCAGTTCATCAATCTGGCGCCCGGGCAATACGAATTGGTCGTTCTTCTGGACCACCAGGAGATCGGTCGAATGCGCGTCGAGATTTTGTCTGGTGGTGCGGAACGAGTCCAGC
>DASUPR010000047.1:0-3576 GCA_036281015.1 Pyrinomonadaceae bacterium | reverse complement strand
GTTGTGAGTGATGAGCAGGCGCAGGGCTTCGGCGACGGAGTTGAGATCGGCGACGATGGCGCCGTCGATTAGTTGACGCGCGCGTTCGAACATTTGTGGGAAGACGGTTTTTGCGCCGATGCCGTCGACCCACGAGGGTTGATATTCGACTTCCGTTGGAACTCCGGCGGCTAATGAGGCTGCAAGTGGTGCGGCTGTTTCCACTTCCGATGCAAAAATTTTGCATCGCGGGCGCAACTCACGCATGACCGAAGCGATCCCGCACGTGAGTCCACCGCCGCCCCACGGAATCACGATCGCATCCACGTCAGGCAGGTCTTCCAATATTTCCATCGCGATCGTGCCGTTGCCCGCCATGACGTCCGGGTCGTCAAACGAGTGAATGAACGTCCCTTTAACACCCGGAAACGATCGCTGCTCAAACGCTCGCCACCACTCAGCAAACGAGACCTTGATCACACGCCCGCCGAGCCGCTCGATCGCGTTGATCTTCGTCTCCGGCGCGGTCTCAGGCGCAATGACCGTACACGGAATGCCGAGCGAACGCGCACACCACGCCACACCCTGGGCCATGTTTCCCGCCGACGCCGTCAACACGCCACGTTCCAACTGCTCCGGCGACAACCGCGCGATAGCATTCGACGCGCCGCGAATCTTGAACGAACCGATCTGTTGCAAATTTTCGAGCTTGAGATAGATCTCCGCCGGGGCGGCATCGATATTCAAGCGGACTAGCGGCGTGCGAATCGCAGTCAAAGAGATCACCTGGCCCATGATGGCTCAAATCCGTTCCGAACGAGGAGCTTCATGTTACTGCCATCGACGTCCACGATCCAGAGATCCGCCTCCTGGTCTTTGTCGATCGTCTTCGCCCGCTCAAACACGATCGACTTACCGTCCGGCGAAATACTGAACGTGCGCGCAAACTCGTTTTGCAGTCGCGTTACCTGAACCACCTTGCGCGCCGCAAAGTCGTAGCGAAAGATGTTCGCCGAGTCGCGCATCAACGTTTGCGTCGAAAACAGAAAGCCGGAACCGTCAGGTAACCAGTGCAGATCGATCAGCAACTGGTATTGAATGTCGGAAAACGGAGTCAGCTTCGTGCCGGGATGCGTGCCGCCTTCAGTGATGCGATAGATACTCGAATCACCCGACGCGTTCTCGGTGTACAGCAGTTGATTCTCGAGCGCGGGTGTCGGTCCCCAGTCCCACGTGCACGCGCCGAGCGGGTTCTTCCCGCCGAACAACCGTTCAGAGACGAACTCGCCGATAGGCGGATTCACAGGTACGCTGCCGAGCGTGCAAACACCATTGCGAAAACTGACCCGCGATCCGTCGCGGCGCCAGATCGGACGAAACGCTCCAAAGTATTCAATGCCATCGCCAGTGATGCTGAAGACCGGCGCTTTCGTCATGCGTCCTGCCTGCACGTCGACACCGGGCGTGAACCAACGAAAGCTGCCAAAGATCGCGACGATCGCCTGCGCCTTGGCGCCGAAATCCGCGACCGCATTGAACACAAGCGTCTTCGCCGTTCCCGGCGGCACCGTTACCTGTTGCGGTTCGTCGGCGCCTGCGACGTAAACAATAAAAACGCCCGCGCTCGCTTGCGATTGTTTATAAGACGGCTGGTCGTTGCGTAAAGTAACTGTAACACCGCCTTTTGGAAAACGTTTGAACTCGCCGATGTCAGGCGGGTTCGTCAACTTGCGAAAACCCGAGCCGTCCGGCTGGATCGCATAAAGGTCTGAATGAAACAGCGACGCGGCTGCGGCGTGGCCACTCGAAAATGCCAGCTCCTTGTGATCCGGACGCCACGCGAGGCCATAGATGCCAAGCTCCGGCCGCGCGTCGGGGTGCGTCCAAACCCGCCGGTCATTTGTGCCATCAGGTTCGATCAGACGGATCTCCGTGCCGCCGCGAATGTAAGCGATCTGCGCGGGCGCGTGGGTGAAAGTGAAAAGTAATAGCAGGAGTAAACAAAGAGGTTTCATGGCCGCGCACACTAGCGGAAAGGTGTGTGTAATCTGTGGAAACTGTGATAAAAGATTCGCCACATCAATTCAGGAGAACCCCATCATGAAAGCCTTCGCCGCCGCTTCCATTCTCGTCGTGCTTTTTGTCTCCGCCGCGTCCGCCCAGACGTGGGATCCGGAGCTACAGTTAAAAATCAAAGCCGTCGGCACGCCGCGCGTTTCGCCGGACGGCAGCCGGATCGTCTACACAGTTAACGAAGCCGTCACCACGCCGGACAAGAGCGAGTTTGTCACCCAGATTTGGATGGCAAACATCGCGACCAAGCAGAGCATCCAGCTCACGTTTGGCGAAAAGTCGTCAGCCAATCCGAAGTGGTCTCCCGACGGCAAGTGGATCGCTTTCCTTTCGAACCGGAAGGACAACCGAAACAATCTCTATCGCTTGAGCCTGGCCGGCGGTGAAGCCGAACCGCTGACCGATCTCAAGAGTGCTGTGAGCAATTTCAACTGGTCGCCTGACGGGCGTTACATCGCATACACGATGAACGATCCGAAAACGGAAGAGGAAGAGAAGAACGATAAAGGCAGAAACGACTTCCGCTGGGTCGATGAAAACTTCAAGATGGCCCGGCTCTACGTCATCCCCGTCGAAAAGGACGAAAAGGGTAAACGTGAGGCACGCAAATTAACCACTGCGAACTACCACGTCAGCGACTTCGACTGGTCGGCCGACGGCTCGCGCATCGCGTTCAGTCACAGCAAATCCCCGGTCGCAAACGATTGGCCCACTGCAGACGTTTCGGTCGTCGAGGTCGCGAATGCAAAAGTGTCGGTGCTGGCCAACACCGCCGCTGCGGAAGACTCGCCGGTTTACTCGCCGGACGGAAAGTTCCTCGCGATCACGGCCAGCGACATTCCGCCGCGTTGGGCGCAAGCGGGCGTGGTTCAGATCTATTCGACAACCGGAGGCCAGCCGAAGACTGTGATGGCTTCGTTCGACGGCCAGCCGGGAATCATCGGCTGGTCCGCCGACAGCAAGCGCATTTACTTCTCGGAAGCGAAAGGCACGGGCACACAGCTTTACGTCGTCGACGTTGCCGCGAATCGCATTGACGAGATCAAAAGCACTCCGGCAGTGTTGAACGCGTTAAGTCTTAACCGCGCGGGCACGACGCTCGGCTTTGTTCGGCAAACTCCCGACACGCCTGCCGACGCGTTTGTGTCGTCAGTGACCGAGTTCGCGCCGGTGCAAATCACACGCGTGAATGGGGACCTGAAACTGCCGGCGATCGGCCGCACCGAAGTGATCCGTTGGAAGTCGAAAGACGGAAAAGAGATCGAAGGACTGTTGACGTACCCGGTCGGTTATCAAGCCGGGCAGCGCGTGCCTTTGATCCTGAACGTCCACGGTGGACCAGCAGGCGTGTTTCAACAAACGTTCCTCGGCGGCCGCGGCGTGTATCCGTTAGCGACGTTTGCGGCGCGCGGTTATGCGATTCTGCGTCCGAATCCGCGCGGCTCGAGTGGTTACGGCGTGGAGTTTCGACGCGCAAACTCGAAAGACTGGGGCTTCGGCGATTACCAGGACTTGATGACCGGC
>DASUPR010000046.1:0-13177 GCA_036281015.1 Pyrinomonadaceae bacterium | reverse complement strand
AACATCCGCGGCAGCACGATGTCGTCCGCAAACTTCGTCTGTCCCACACACTTCGCGCGCGCGTCGACTTTGCGAAACGGCTTTCCAACAACGTTGAGACGTTCCCGATCTGCTGTCTTAGCTGCCATCAGTTACTCTTCTCTGTGTCTCTGTGCCTCCGTGGTTATTTCAGACCACAGAGAAACAGAGACACAGAGCTTACTCCAAACCGTAAATACTCTCTTTCGGCAGTTCGTAAGCTTCTCCGCGCATGCGCGCCGCGGCAAGTTCAACTGCCTCGTAAATTTTAATGTAGCCGGTGCAGCGACAAAGATTCCCCGACAAAGCCTCCTGAATCTCGGCCCGCGAAGGATTCGGCGACTTCTGCAACAACTCCTCGGCCACCAGCAAAAAACCCGGCGAACAATACCCGCATTGCGCAGCGCCCGTATCCGCAAACGTTTGTTGCAACGGATGCAGCTCAGCGCCAATCGCCATGCCTTCAATCGTTTTTACATCGCGGCCTTCCGCGTCCAGTCCCAGCATCAGGCACGAAAGTATCGAGCGCCCGTCAACCAGCACCGCGCACGTGCCACACTCGCCCAACTCACAACCATGCTTCGTGCCCGTGAGATTCAGGTCTTCACGCAACACTTCGAGTAGCGTCTTGTGCGGCGCAAAAGCTACTTCGGTGTCTTCGCCGTTCAGACGGAAGCGAATCTGTCTCTTGTTGTTCATCGAGAATTACTGCGGTGCGGCTTCCTTCTTCTTTACCTTATTCAAAATCGTGTTGTCGATCAAACGCGTCTTGCCGACATAAGCCGCGACGGCAATCAACGTCGGCCGCTCATCGATTCGCTCGAGCGGGTCCAAAGTCTCTGCGTCGGTGACGGCGACATAATCAAGACGCGCGCGTGGCTCTGTTTCGATCGTCGAGCGAATCACGTCAGCAATTCGAGCCGCGCTGCGTTCTCCATCCTTGAACGCGTTCTTTGCCTGTTTGAGCGCCCGGTGAATCACGGCCGCCGATGCCTGCTCTTCCGCGTTGAGATACAAATTGCGTGACGAAATCGCCAATCCCGAATCCTCGCGCACGATCGGCAAGATCACGATCTCGGTATCAAACGCGAGATCCTTAACCAGGCGGCGAATCACAAGCGCCTGTTGCGCGTCTTTCTGACCAAAGAACGCGAAATCCGGCCGCACGGTGTTCAGCAGGATCGTCACCACTGTCGCCACGCCGCGAAAATGTCCGGGCCGCGATGCGCCTTCAAGCTGTTCCGAAAGTCCCTCGACGTTGACGTAAGTAGCAAAACCTTTCGGATAAATCTCCTCGACCGGCGGCGCGAAGATGTAGTCCACGTTGTAATCGGTCAAGAGCGCCGTGTCTTTCGTCAGGTCGCGCGGATAGCGTTCGAAGTCTTCACCTGGTCCAAACTGCGCCGGATTGACGAAAACGGAAACAACCACCACGTCGCACATTCGACGCGCTTCACGCACCAGACTCAAGTGGCCTTCATGCAGCGCACCCATCGTCGGAACCAGACCGACAGTGCGATCCTGTTCACGGCGGATTTTGCGCGCGACGGAACTCATGCGCTGACGGCGGTTGATGATCTCCATAAAATTGAGGATCGGCTAGGACTTCTCGGCCTTTGAGTCTCTCGTGGGATTTTCCAGTTCGAGTGCTTCAGCAGTTTCAGCAGGCAAAGCATACGATTCCGCTTGCGATGGATAAGTGCCGTTTCTCACGTCGTCGGCGTATCTGGTCACGGCATCCGTGATCACTTCGCTCAGATTTGCGTACGGGCGAACGAACCGCGCTTGTTTGCCAAACGATAAACCAAGCATGTCGTGCAGGACCAGCACCTGAATGTCGCAATGCGATCCGGCGCCGATGCCGATGGTCGGAATGCTGATGCTCTCGGTGATAACGCGGGCGATCTCACGCGGCACCACTTCAAGGACGACGGCAAACGCGCCCGCATCTTCCAAAGCCTTCGCATCGTCGATCAACTGCTGCGCCGCGCGCGGAGTCTTGCCCTGCACGCGATACGCGCCGAGTTGATTGATCGACTGCGGCGTCAGGCCGATGTGACCCATGACGCTGATTTCTTCGTCAACCAATCGTTTGACCAGCGGTACGCGCTTGTGCCCGCCTTCCAGCTTGATCGCTTCCGCTCCGCCTTCTTTCACCAGGCGCAGGGCGTTCTTGACGGCATCGTCTTCGCCAGTGTGAAAAGATCCGTAAGGCATATCGGCAACGAGCAGAGCGCGTTGCACGGCGCGCCGCACGGCTTTCAAGTGAATCAGAATCTCGTCGAGCGTCACCGGCACGGTGTTGCCGTAACCCAGAACCACGTTTCCGAGGCTATCGCCGACGAGAATGACGTCGATACCGGCTTCATCAACCAGGCGCGCGGTCGGATAATCGTACGCTGTCAGACAAACACTGCGTTCACCACGCTGTTTGCTGGATTTCAACGACGGGGCACTGACTTTTTCCGGACGTTCAGGCTTTAGATATGGCATGTTTTGGTTTGCGCATTATAACGGGAAACGACAATAGGGGAAATGGCGCAGGTCAGGGCTTCCAGCGCACGACCGCCGATTTGTCGGGTGTGGTTTCCAGAAGTTCACGAACTGTCTCGCCTAGTTTGGGATGGATTAGGTTTGGGACGAGCTCGTTCAGTGGGACAAGCACGAAGCGACGCACGTGGAGGCGGGGATGGGGCAGCGTGAGAAATTCTGTGTTCGCCTGCGCGTCTTTGACGATGAGTAAATCCAGATCGATTGTTCGCGGGCCGTTGAGAACATCGCGCGTGCGGCCGAGTGAATATTCAATGCGCAGCAGGCGGGCGAGTAACTGTTCGGGAGAGGGAAGCGTCCGGCCGCGCAGTTCGGCGACCATGTTGAGAAACGCGGGTTGATCGACGTTGTCGACGGGCGCGGTTTCGTAAATGCTCGACACGCGAATCACGTCCAAACCGGCGTCGAGCATTCCGCGCACTGCGAGCAGCAGGTAGCCCGCGCGATCGCCGAGGTTGGAACCGAGCCCGACGTAAGCGTTTTGGATCATCAGCGGGTCAGACTAACATAGGAACATAGCACTAAGAACAGATACATGTCCCAACTGTTAACCCTCATCTGGCTCAAGTGGCGTCTGCTGCGCAACTCGCTTCGTTCGTCAAAAGCCGTCGTCAACAAGGTCGCGTCGATTCTCGGCATGTTGATGGCCCTCGCGTTTTCGGTGGTGATCGCGTTGGTGCTCGGCGTCGTCGCTTACGTTATCAGCAAACCGGGAACGCTGAGCAGCATCCTGAGCCGATCGGCGACGCGCGAGGTTCCCATCGCGGCGACCACGGAGTTCATCTTCTTTTCGATCTTCGGGTTTATGTATCTGATGTGGGCCACGTTGCCGTTGAGTATCGGCGGCAGCAAGCAGTTCGACGCTGGCAAACTGCTGCTGTATCCGATCACGCTGCGGAAGTTGTTTGCGGTCGATTTCATCAGTGAACTTACGACGCTGCACTCGGTTGTTGCGATACCGGCGATCATCGCGATCGCGATCGGCGCGGGACTCGGCACGGGTAATCTTCCGGCGACTTTGCTCGGGGCCGTGCCGATTGCGCTTTTTGGCGTGGCGCTGTCGAAGTGGCTTTCGACGATCATGGGATCGTTGCTGCGTCGAAAACGCGGGCGTGGTGAAACCATCGTCGCCATGATCGGCGCGATTGCGGGACTCGGCGGCGCACTCATCGGACAGATCGCGCCGATGTTGTTTCAACACGCGGAGTCGTTTCGTTCGTTGCGCTGGACGCCGCCGGGCGCCGCTGCGCTGCTGCTTGTATCGAGTTCTCCGGCCGGTGGATTCGGATACGCAGTCGGGTTTCTGACGCTTTCCGCGTACTCAATCGCACTGATTGCTTTCACTTACGCGATCGCGCGCCGCGCAGCGCTCGGACTCGAAGGCCGTCGCAAACGCCGAACGGAAAGTGAAGCACGAACTGACGCGCAGGATTATGCGGGTTGGAAGCTGCCGTTGTTGCCGGCGGATCTCTCGGCAGTGATCGAGAAAGAGTTGCACTACGCGATGCGCAACGCGCAGATGCGCATGATGGCGCTCATGCCGTTGATCCTGATCATCATCCGGGTGGTCAACTGGCGCCGGATGGAAAGCAGCATGAGCCGTGGTCCAGAGGCCGCGCACGAGTTCATGACTTACGGCGAGGGATTGATGGCCACGGGCGGCGTGCTTTACGTCTTTCTGGTTCTTGCCGGTCTTTCCTGCAATGCGTTTGCGTTTGAAGAAGGCGGCATGCGAACACTGATTCTGTCGCCGATCGATCGCCGCAAGATTCTGCTCGGAAAAAACATCGCGATGACTGTGATGGCGCTTGTCTTCGCGTTCATCTTGTTGACGTTGAACGCCATCATCTTTCGCGATCTCACGGTCGGAAGCCTGCTCTTTCTGGCTTTGAGTTTCGTCATCTTCGCGGCGTTGATGTCGACCATCGGCAACTGGCTGTCGATACGTTTTCCAAAACGCATGGTCTTCGGCAAACGAATGAACGTTTCGGGTGTTGCCGGAGTGCTGCTGATCCCGATCGTGCTCGTGCTTGGCATTGCGCCGCTGCTGGCGACGCTCGCGGGCTATCTCCTGCGAAGTTTTCTGATTGAATACGTGACGCTCGCGATGTTGGCCCTGTTCTGCCTTGGCATTTACGCGCTTTCGCTCAACATTCACGGCCAAACGCTCGCGCGGCGCGAGATCGACATCCTCGAAGCCGTCCGAGAGCCAACGGACGAGTAGTTGTGTTACACTCGCGGCCTGACAATGGAAGTGTTTGAAAAGGTATGAATCCAGTGGCGCCTCGTGGCGTCCGGGCGGGTTAGAGCCCCGTCAAGACACAAATGGCTCGCAGAAGATTTCGCAGCAACCAACGGCACGAACCGACCACGGAGCGTTCCTTTCAGGAATACATCCTCTCCACTCCCGGGCCGCAAACATCGAGAACCGAACTCCTTCGCCTGATTCGCGGCGGCGAAGACACTTTTCTCGAACTCAAAGTCAAACTCTCCAATACTGAAAAGATCGCGCAGGAGATCGTCGCACTCGCGAACACCGGCGGCGGCGTGATCGTGTTTGGCGTTAACGATCAGTTGCGTGTCGAGGGTGTGGACGATCCAGAGCGCGTTCAGGACGACCTGGTCCGGATTTGCCGCGAAGAGATCCAACCGCCGCTCGTCCCGTTTATCGATCGCATCGCGCTCGACAACGGACGGCGCATCGTCGCACTCGATATCGAAAGCAAAAGACGTCCGTATCGCACGCGCGACGGCCGTTTTTATTTGCGCATCGGCGCCGAGAAACGCGAGGCGTCGCGCGAGGAGATCTCGGCGCTATTGGATGAAGCGCGGCCGCTTCGGTACGAAAGCGTACCAGCGCTCGGGGCCACGATGGCCGACATCGACGAAGCGCATCTTTGGACTTACTTGCGCGCGTTTGAAGGCGGCGCGTTTGAAGAGTCTGCGGTAGTTGATTATCCGACGAGCGAAGTGCTCGAACGCGATCTGTTGCTCGCGACTTCAGACGGCCGGGAAGTCGTGCCTACGGTCGCGGGATTGTTGTTGTTTGGACGTGACGAGCGAGTGGCTGAACTGTTGCCGCGTGCGGCAGTGACTGCGACGCGCTTCTCGGGTGACTCACCGCAGTCGCCGATCGTCGAACGCGTGAAGATCGCCGGCAACTTGCTAAACGTTTACGAAGGACTAAATCGCTTTCTGCTCCGCTACTGCGACTTGCGCGACTCGCGCCCACGGATTGAAACCACTCCAGACGATTCGCCCGTTCCCGCGCGCGCTAACTACCACCGCGGCGCCGTTACGGAAGCAATCACAAACATGCTGGCCCACAGAGATCTCGCGCTCAGAGATCTGCCGAGCCGTTTACACGTGTTCGATCATTCGCTGGAGTTTGTGAACGCGCGCCGCAGCGTGGGATTTTCGCCGGTGGCCCAAAAAGCGATTCGCTACGGCATGCCGCAGCAGTTGAATCCGCAGTTGGCGTCAGTGCTGACGAATCCTGCTTATGGTTTGTTGTTGAGCTTGCGCGGTTTGCCGTCGTTGTTGCGTGAGGCGAGACGGTTTGCAAATCGCAAGGCGGAAATCGTGTCTTTCAACGACGAGTTCCGCCTGCGGATTTACGGTTTCTGAGCGGCAGCATCACCCTTCGGCGCGATGTAAACACTGCGCGCCTGGATCACATATTCCTTGTCGTCGTAAGTGCCGTCCCCATCTACGTCAACACTCACTTTCAACTTGTGCTCCTTGCCGTCGCGCACGTCACCGGGATTGAAACCGAGACTGTACTGGCTGCGGAGTAGCGCGTTGATCGTGCCGAGCACCTTCGGCAACTCACCTTCAAACGTCACCGGAAAATAAGCGCCGCCCGTTTCCTTCGCGAACGTTTGCAGCGTGTTATCTGCTTGCAGCCAGCTCATGCGCCCGGGCATTCCGAGCATGCTGTCGGTTGCCGGCAAACTGTCGCCGTAGATTTTCTTGAAGAGGTTGGCGGTGCCGATGATGTAAACGGGCACACCGGAGTTCTTCAACACTTTGCGAGCGTCGCCGTAGTTAATCTTGCTGAACGTGTCGATGCCTGACGCGACGAGCAGCACGGCGCGACGGCGTCCCTGGACGGAAACCATTCCGGAGTAATCAGACTTTTCTGACTTCGAATCCTCGAGCACAACGGAATCAGCGCGCCCGCCGACCATCACGAACTTCAACGCGTCAAACAGGTTCGTCTCGCGAAACGCAGGCGTGTTTCTCAACAGCAGCGTTACGACGGCGTTGAGGCGACCCGGATCGTTAGTAAAGTCGGTTAAGGGAGTCGGGCGAATATCAAAAGCCGTGACGGAAACGTAATCGTCGGGCGGTTTGATGAATTGCGAAAGGAACATCGCGGTTGGCCGGATGACTTCGTACGTGCCAGGCTCGTAGCCGCGGCTGCCGTAAAGTCCAAACATTTCAGACCACTTGCTGTACTCAACCACCATCGCGACCGTGATCGGCGCTTCCGGCGTCGCGAAGTTTGTGATCTCTTGCTGCTGCCCGTCTGCGAAAAGCGCGAAGTTGCCCTTCTTTAAACCGGTGACGATCTGACCGCTCTTCTTGTGATAAACGACCGCATCGACGTTGACGAGGTTCGTCGAAATGGCGACTTTCTCGATGTCCTGCGGCTTAGTGGGAACGATGTCCTGTGGAATCGGTTCCTGCTCGCCGGGTTTCTGCCCCTCTGCCGGACGCTTGTTTTTCTTCTCGTTTGAGGTGGGCGGCAGGCGGCGCGATTGCGAAAAACCGGGAATCGTCATGCCCATCACCAGCAACGCGGAGAGAGCCACGGCAAAAAACGTGTATATTCGGTTGGATTTCATAGTTCTTACTCCAGAGGGTCAGCCCAAGGATCAGTGGGTCTGATGCGGCGCGAATGACCGGAGTTTACCACTACCGGCCGACAGCTTCCGCCTCGATAACGATGTCGTAACTGCCTGTATTATCGGCCAAATCGCCCTCATTCACACCAAGGAAGAGCACTCCGTCGCGTTGTGCGACAAATTCCCGGCGCGGGCCGATCAGAATGAAGTCGTCGTTGTCGTCGCCGATTACGGCGATCAGGGCTCCGGTCGCTTCGTTACGCATGAGCTTTTCCGAGTCCTGAATCGTCGAGAGGCCGCCGGGTGTCGAGAAGCGTCCGCGGCCGAGCGAAACGCGGCCCGAAGCGCTAATGCGCAGTCGCTGGCCTTTGCGCACTACGAGTCCACTGTTGGTCCAGCCGTTGTTTGCGGCGTCAGCTCGTACGCCGACCTTGATCGTAAAGAAAGTCGGGGGCGCGGAGTTGGGCGGATCGACTGTTCGTGGGTTTGAACCGACGTTGTTGTCCGGCTGATCGTTAGGCCGCATTACGGGAGGATTGTTCCGGGCGGTCATCTCGTCGGTGCTGCTGGGTCCCGCGCTCGTGTTGGCGTCAAACTCGATCGACTCGACGTCTTCGACGTAGACGGTAGTTTGGCCGCGGCGTCCTCTGGAGTTGCCGCCGATCAGGATGGTGAACTGCTGGTCCTTGAACCCGATCACCTGACCCCTGATGACGCTGCCGTCCTTGAGCCGAATGGTATCAGCCAACAGCGGCGCGGCCGTGGACAGCACGAGCGTTAGCGCGAGCAGCAGTCGAAATGGTTTTCTCATGATACTTCTCCTTGAGGGCATTCCGTTTGGGAGGTTTAACAATAGTTTGATGCATTTGCAAGCGGGAGAGACCACAGAGTTTATTCAGCTTTGAAGACGCGAAGCAAGTAGTAGTAAGAGGGAAACAACAGAAGGGCGCCGGCGGCGAGGGCGGCGAGTAATAATTGGAGTGTGATCGTTGGCGCGGCGGCGGAGGTGATGCTCAGGTCGGGTTCAACGAGATTTGGATACTGAGCGAAGGCCCAGCCGAGAAGAATCAATGTGACTTGGGCGGCTGCGCAGACGCGCGCGAGCTTGTAGCGACGGGTCCAGAGCGTTAGGAATGCGCCCACTGCGAAGATGGCGGTTAAGAGATGCAGGCCGAGGGCCCACCACGTTCGGCTGATGCCGGCGCGAACCGTCGGTGCGCCGGTTCCGGCCAGGATGAAAACCGTCAGAGCCAATACACCAACTGCAACACCGGCAATCAGTGCCCGTAAACGAAAATCTTCCTGCAAATCCCCTGGTTCGGCTTCCACGGTTAAATAAACTGCCGCGAGAAATGCGAACAACGCGAGTGCAAAGAAACCTACTGCAAACGGAAACGGCGCGAGCCACGAATTAAAGAAGCCACTCGTCACCGCGCCATTCTCAACCCGAATCGTCCCCGAAGCGATCGCGCCGAGGATAACTCCCAGGAGTATCGGCGTGATGATGCTGGCGATCGAGAACACGAGACTCCAGCGGCGCTGCACGTCGTAACTGCGAAACGTAAACGCGGTGCCGCGCAAGACGATGCCGATGAGCAGCAGCGTGATCGGAATATGCAACGCGGTCGCGATCACCGAAAACGCCGGCGGAAACGCCGTGAACAGAATCACGATCACGAGTATCAGCCACACGTGATTTGCTTCCCACACCGGGCCGATCGCATCCGCGATCAGCGCTCGTTGATCGCGTGCGCGGCGGCCGAAAGCAAACAAGTCCCAAACACCACCGCCGTAATCGGCGCCGCCGAGAAGCGCGTAGAGCACGAGTGACGCGACCATCACGCCGCCGATAATCGTCTCAAGCGCCAACGTGCGCCTCCTCGGGCTGCGGCTCCGGATCTTTCGGACTCGCCGCGACCTGCCGTAGCAACAGGAAAACCGTGATCACTGCGAGAAAGATGTAGAGCACGGTGAACGTAAGAAACGGCACGATCAATCCCGGCATCGGCGTCACCGCTTCACTCGTGCGCATCACGCCGTAGATGATCCACGGCTGCCGGCCCACTTCAGTCACGGTCCAACCCGTCTCGATCGCGATGAACCCGAGCGGCGCCGAAGCGATGATCGCGCGCAGGAACCACTTCGAATCCAACCACGTCTGCTTACGCCGTCCGCGCCAGTATCGCCACGCCGCCCAAAGCGCCAACAGCATCATCGCCACCCCACACGCGACCATGATCTGAAACGCGATATGTACGATCGCAACCGGCGGGTGCGTGTCAGCGGGAAAATCGTTGAGGCCTTTCACCACCGCATTCGGATCTCCGTACGCCAGTATGCTCAGCACGTAAGGAAGCTCGATCGCATAACGCGTCTCGCGTGCTTGTTCGTCGGGGATGCCGCCAATGCGGTACGCAGCGCCTTGTTCTGTTTCAAAGTGTCCTTCAAACGCCGCGAGCTTCACCGGCTGCGTCTTCGCAACTCTCTTCGCGAGCAGATCGCCGCTCAACGGTTGCAGGATTGCACTCACGCCGCCAACCAGCAGCGCAATCGCCAGCGCCGCACGATGAAAGCGATTGTCCGGCTCGCGTCTGAGCATGAAGGCGTGAATACCCGCGACGACAAATCCGGTCGCGGCATACGCGGCGAGCGTCATGTGAAGTGTTTGCGGTAACGCAGCCGGATTCATCATCGCGGCGATCGGATCGATGTCGACCGGCTTGCCATCGACGAGTCGAAAACCCGTCGGCGCATTCATCCACGCATTCGCAATGACGACGAAAATTCCCGACAACGCGCCGCTCAGCGCGACCATCGCGCCGGCAAACAGGTGCGCGCGCGGAGGCACACGCTTCCAGCCGTAGAGATAGATTCCCAGGAAGATTGCTTCAGTGAAGAACGCAAAGCCTTCGAGCGAAAACGGCATGCCGATGATCGATCCGGCAAAACCCATGAACCCGGGCCACAACAATCCGAGCTCAAACGAAAGCACGGTTCCCGAAACGGCGCCGACGGCAAACAGGATCGCGGTGCCTTTGGCCCAACGTTGCGCGAGCGTGAGATAGATGCCGTCTTTGGTGCGCAGCCAACGCCACTCGGCAATAATCATCAACAGCGGCATCGCGATACCGATCGCCGCGAAGATGATGTGAAAAGCAAGCGACATCGCCATCTGCGAGCGCGCCGCGAGTAGGTCTTCCATGATCGTGTGCAGCCATCCTACTAAGAGCGAAGTCGCGCTTCAACAGCGTTTTTGCTCCCAAGCTCCCTATTCTGAAGGGCTTCAAGTAGCTAACGTTAACGGTGACACCAGCAAGCGGGCCAGAAGTCTGGCCCGCTTTGTCATCTCAGGTTGCAACTTATTGGTAAATAGTGCATCGTAGTACCCAGTTAGTCCTTCTCTCGCGCATCGACGGTGATGCGCCCCGCGCCGCAATTCAGCGCCGGACGTTTGGATAGTTCGAGAGCAGGCTTGTTTCAAACTCTGGAAGCCGCTCTTTTTTTGAGCATCCGAACCCGGTCCTTCGAACGGCAACCGTTTCGCCGAAGCCAATCCGATTCGCAGCTTCTTTTTTTACCCCTACAGGGAAAGGTATATCTGTATGTCAACGAAACTTTATGTTGGAAATCTCGCTTTCCGCACAACCAGTCAGGAGCTGCAGGAGCTGTTTGCTCAAGCGGGCACCGTTCAATCAGCAAGCGTGGTCGAAGACCGCGACACGGGGCGCTCGCGCGGATTCGCGTTTGTCGAGATGTCTACCAACGAAGAGGCTGCGGCAGCGATCGATCAATTCAATGGCAAGGACCTCGGCGGCCGCATGCTGAAGGTCAATGAAGCCAAACCACGCGAAAATCGCGGCGGCTCAGGTGGCCGCAACTTCGGCGGCGGCCGTAGCAACGGCGGTGGCGGTGGCTATCGCGGCGGTAACGGCGGCAACGGTGGTGGTGGCGGTTATCGCGAACCTCGGTGGTAACAATTCTGACCAAAGGAAGTCCCTTGAATTCGAGGACGAATAATCCGAAGGGGTCAAGGGACTGCTCTTCACAAACAAAACTAAGGAACATTATGAATTTCTCTCAACTGGGACTCGCGCCCGCACAAGTGAGCGCCTGCGAGTCTCTCGGATACATCACACCCACACCGATTCAACGTCAGGCAATACCGGTTGTTCTTACCGGACGCGACGTGATCGGATGTGCCGAAACCGGCACCGGTAAGACGGCGGCTTTTCTGCTGCCGATCATTCAACGACTCAGCGAAAAAGCCCGCCCCGGTGTGCGTGTGCTGGTGCTGGCGCCGACGCGTGAGCTGGCGCTTCAGATTCAGGAAAATTACAAGGAACTAAACAGCGTGAAAACCAACCGCAGCGTGCTTGCGATTGGTGGTGCAAACATACGAACACAACTCGCCGATCTGCGGCGCGGTGCGACCGTACTGATCGCTACACCCGGACGCTTGCTCGATCTAATCGAGCGTCGCGCGGTGGAACTGTCGGCGATCGAAGTCCTGGTGTTGGACGAAGCCGATCGCATGTTGGACATGGGCTTTTTGCCGGCGATCCGGCGCGTGCTTGCATTGTTGCCGGCAAAGCGGCAGACGCTCTTGTTTTCGGCGACGATGTCATCCAGCATCGAGCAACTCGCGCGTTCGACAACAAAAGATCCCAAGCTCGTGGAAGTAAACACTCGCGGGCAGGCACCGTCGCTCGTCGAACAGACGGCTTACTATGTGGGCCAGGAATCGAAGACGGCTCTCTTGATCGAACTGCTGGAAAAAGAGCGCGAACCGTTTGAACGAGTGCTGATCTTTACCCGGACTCGGCGAGGAGCAGAGCGGCTCTCGCATGTGCTCGCGGCACGCGATCACTCAGTGAAACGAATTCACGCCGATCGTACGCAGTCGCAACGCGAAGCAGCGTTACGAGCTTTCAGCGAAGGTCACGCGCGGATATTAGTCGCAACGGACATAGCCGCACGCGGTTTGGACATTAGTTCGGTGTCACACGTCGTCAATTACGATGTGCCCTCGGCTCCCGAGGATTACGTACACCGCATCGGGCGCACGGGCAGGGCCGGCAACCAGGGCAAAGCGATCACGATCGTTGCGCCGGTTGACGAGTTGTCGATGCGTGCGATTGAGCGGCTGACGGGACAATCGGTCAGGCGCATAGTGCCTGAGGGTTTTTCCAAGTCCGCGAACGTTTCGGTGGTCCGCTCGGTACATCAGCCGGCAGCGCCGCGTTTTTCACCACCACGTAGCCCCTCGACCCGATCATTTCGGCCACGCCGCGCCTCACGCTACGCCTAAAATCACACTCCCCAATATCAAGACGATCAGTAACGTATTCAAGACGATGCGCTATTGATCGTCCTGAATGGCGGCGCTATCTTGCCTGCCCTGAAGACAGTACTCATTACAGGTTGCTCGTCGGGATATGGACTTGAGATCGCGCGTCACTTTCACGTGTATCGCGCCGCGAACGATTCATCCGCGCAACTTCGATTTCCCGCGGGCGCCGACGCGGTGGCGCTCGCCATGGCTTAGTCGAGCTAATCTTGTCTGAAGAATGGAAGATCGGCCAGATCCGCTTGCCGCAGTCATCTCTCTTCTAAAGCCGCAGACTGTCCTCTCAAAGATCGTGAGCGCCGCGTTACGAAGACCCCGCTTTCTGTCTGCTGTTCAATGGTTCGTGTTTTCTCGAACCTGACGGGAGCGGCGCGCTCGAGCTTAACGAAGGTGATTTCCTGCTGCTGCCGGA
>DASUPR010000045.1:0-15459 GCA_036281015.1 Pyrinomonadaceae bacterium | reverse complement strand
ATCGCGAATGAGTTTCAGGTACGAAGTGCGATGTGGTTCCTGCACGCGCCCGAGCTCTGACGTAACGAGCGGCGAGATCACCGTGCGATAGTCGGGCATTTCATGTTCCCACCAGCGGATCGTCAAGTCGCGCCGAAACGGTTCGCCGTTGTCCAGGTAGGCGCCGATTACCGATGTCTCTAGATAAAGAGCCTGCTTCATGGAGTTGATACTACTTCCTGATTGATATTCTCGACTTTATTCGGTTTCTGCAACAACGGCTCAAGGCGCATCGTGCCGCGCGCGAAGTCAAAGTAGATGCGGAAGTGCCGCAGAAAGTTCCCCCCGAGAATCCCGCTTTGCGTAAACCCCGCCGTTTCATTTACCGGTTCCATGTCGAGTACCGCCGCGTTGATCTTTTCCAGTTTACTCAATCCAAAACTCAAACGCGGCAACAGCAGAAGCTTCACGTCCTCAGCCACACCAGCCGCACCATACACACGCATCTTCGACGGCTGCAACAAGTCGAGCAGTTGTTCCTCCTGCGAAAGTTTTTCGGAGATCACCGTAATGCTCGCAGCGGTATCAACGATAAAGTTTAACGACTTGTCAAATCCATCGAGCGTAACTTCACCACTCAAGAAACCGCTCGACGTCGAACGCAACGGCACTTCAACCGAACCATCGTTCGGCGACCCCGGCGCGAGTGACAGCATTCCTTCGGGACGTTTTACGGTCCAGGGCTCCAGCTTGTCGCTTTGATTCTGACGAACCAGCGACATGCGCCGGGTGCCATAGTCGATAGCCGCAAGAAACTTCGAAATCACCGATAATCCCAGATATCCGTCCACCGGAATGTTGGCGTCGAAAAACTTCCGGATGTAAACCGGAACACTTTCAATTTTGACTGCTCCCATTTCGATCGAACTGAGATAGCCGTAGACGATCTCAAACTTTCCACCACCGCCGACCGCACGCGCAAGACCACCGCGCGCCACCGGTCTGATATTTAATCGCTTCGCCGTCTCCTCGGAAATCACTGACATGCCCGAGCCAGTGTCGAGCACAAACCGCAGCGGCTCCTTCGATCCATTCACACGAACCTGCAGAATGGGACGGTTGTCTGTCGCTTCAAAAGTAATCGACGCGCGATCTTCTCCGCCCGGCACGTAAAGCTGCCCCTGCTTGCCGAGATAACGCAGGAAGGCGATCAGACCGAGAATCCTGTCGCGGCGATCGATATCGGTCTTTGGTGCGATGATCAGAAACCTTTCGTACGCGTCCGCCGCTTCTCGATACTTTTCACTTCTCGCGGCCGCCTGTCCCAGACTGAACACGTAGTCGGGCTCGTCGGGATCCATGCTGGCTGCTTTGCGTAATCCGTTGATCGCCAGTTGCAGACGATTCTCATAGAAATCGACCATCGCCAGTCCGGCGACGGCGAGTGCTTCGTTTTCGTTGAGCGCAAGGGCAGTGCGAAACTCCTCGACCGACAAACGAAACTCACCCGCGCCGAGAATCGCCGTGCCCAGCAACGCGTGACCACGCGCCGACAGCGGATCGAGCATGATCACGCGCGCGGCGTTGTCGTAAGCGGCCTGTAAGTTTCTTTGTTTGAGCTGCGTAAAGCTCAAGCCGAGTCGTGCTTCGATGTCGTGCGCATCTTTCTCCAGCAGCTCGCGAAAGATCTTCTCGGCTTGTGGATACTCGCCTTTGCGCGCGGCGCGATAGCCTTTGTTGTAGGCCTTCTTGTCGGCGGAAGCGTAGACAGATTGCGCGGTACCGGTGAGGAACAAACAAAACACGAAAGCGGCCATACCGCAGGCCGCTGTTTTCAGAAGACATTGCCTGCTTTTACACTGCATGATTCACACCTATTTCAGAATCTCGCCTGTCTTCATCGACCACAACACTAAATCGAGTTCATCGAAATCGACGCGAATGTCTTTCGCGAAACGAATCAACTCCTGCTCGACTTCGAGGTACTTCCTGCGCGTTTGCGGCGGCTTGGCGGAATCTACTACACCGACCTCCGCCAAACATCTCATCACATGTTTATCAAGAATCGCATGGCCTTTGACACCGATGTTCCGCAGGAAGTGACTGGATTCTTTGTAGCCCAACCCTTTGACTTGTTTTTCCTGGGCCAACCAGTCGCGGCGTTCATACGGGTCGCGGAAGCTGCGCAAGCGTTTGCGCAACGCCATGCCGAAGTTTGCGCGAAAGTAGTTGCGCGTCGTTACGATGTACTGCGGACGCGCGACTGGGAAACGATGTGCGCCCGCTTGTTTGAGTGCCGCGGTCATCGCGTCGGCTTCGCCGTCGAGTAGCAACGGTCTCACCGCGTCGACAGAATCAAGACCCATGCGCGCGGAAGCTCCGGCGGTAAAGATGCAGTACGCAAGTTCTTCCCAGAGCCGCGCGTCTGATCCTTTACGCCAAACTTCCTCAAACTCGCCGAGCCGCTTGCGAATCTCTTTGCGGCGGGCCCGGTGAGTGGCAACCACTCGTTCAACTGTGACGGGTTCTTGATTGCGTTGCACTGTAGTTTGTCAACACCGCGATTCTATGAGCGGCTTCGAAACATTGTCAACGAACTCTTAAGCCATCTTTGACATCAATATGATCCGTGGTTTGGAAACATGGATATAATGAATCCCGGCATGATGAACCGCCTAACACGATTACTTGGCACGATGGTACTGGCCCTCGCGGTCTGTTCGCAGGCGGTCTCACAGGAAGAAACGCGGCCGTTGTATGGCGTGCAGGGCGTTGTCGTCGAAACAATCGACGGCAAGATCGTCTCGTCACAGAACGAAAACGAGCAGTTCAACCCCGCTTCCACGCTGAAACTGGCCACGGCGCTCGTGGCTTTGAAGACTTTCGGCCCCGATCATCGCTTCGCCACCGCCGTCTGGACTGACGGCCAGTTGGACAAAACAACCGGCGTAATCAACGGCAATCTCTATATTTCCGGACGCGATCCCTCGTTCCACTACGAACACGCCATACTCGTCGCGCGCGAGTTGAACACGCTCGGTATCAAGCAGGTCACGGGCGATCTGTTAGTCGCGCCGGGCTTTACGATGAACTTCAGCGCGTCCGCGACGCGCTCCGGAGAACAGCTTTACGACACGCTGGACTCGACATTGCGCCGTCCCGCAGCCGTACGGGCGTGGAACTACGAACGCACGTTGCTGAACGATCGCGCGAGCCTGGAAAAGGTTCCGAGTGTTGCGGTGATGGGCGGTGTTGGCGTCGGACCCGTCGCGCCGGCGGCGAAACTCCTGTTGACGCAGAAGTCGAGCAGGCTGGTCGACATTCTCAAGGTACTCCTCTGCTATTCGAATAACTTCATGGCCGATCGCATCGGCGACGCACTCGGTGGTCCGGAGTCAGTGCGGCAACAGTTGATTACTCAACTCAAACTCGGCCCCGAGGACCTGCGAATCGCGACGTTGAGTGGCCTCGGAGTGAATCGTATTTCGCCGCGCGTGATGATGAAAGTCTATCGCGCGTTACTCGTCGAGTTGCAGCAGCACCGGTTGACGCCATCGGCGATCATGCCGGTCGCGGGTATCGATCCGGGCACACTCGAAGATCGTTTCACCGGTCCAGCGTGGCGAGGGAGCGTGATCGCCAAAACCGGAACGCTGTTGCGCACAGACGGCGGCGCCAGTTCGCTCGTCGGCCAGATGCGCGCCGCAAACGGCGAGACCCTGTTGTTTGTGATCATGAACCAGCGCGGCAGCGTCAGCCGCTTCAGAGAGAACCAGGATTACCTGGTCATGCTGGTGCAGAATACGCGTGGTGGACCAAAAGCTTTCGACTACAAGCCCTCGGTGCTGACGATGCAGCTCTCGCAAACCGAAAGTGTTCTCGCGACGAGCGACGAATTCGAGCCGCCGTCGAAGTCTGAACCATAAAAACTGCGCCTCGGCAATCCGAAGATCACCGAGACGCTTTGTCGTCCAACTGCATTGCGGCGTGCGGCACCGCAACCTCAGCGGACGATTCCTAGTCCTCGTTCCCTTACCTCACGAATTAAACGATCAAAGCCTTTCGACTTCCGCAGAAACGTTGTGAAATTCACTTCCACTGCCTGTCACCATCGGTAACACGAACGGCCGAGTCTCTTTGCACGGCCCAGCAAAAACACCCGTTTTTCAGCCACATTCCCGACGGCATGGACGTTGCACAAAGGGCCGTGGGAAGTTCTGCCGAACCTTCAGTTCCCCGCGGAGGAGTAATGACTGCCAAACCCAGAATCGACCGATGTAAGAAAAGAAGAAACCAAGCCGGCTTCTCGATGATGCAGACCCTGGTCGTGCTCGGCGTCGTGAGCGTCGTATCGGGATTGGCGTTCCTCGGGATCACGGAGGCGCGGCAGCGCATTCGTCTGACCAACTCTTCCCGCCTGCTCGCGAGCTATGTAGAAAAGGCGCGTGTCGATTCAGTGCGCCGTCACCCGATGAACGCGGCAGACATGGCGGGCATTGAAGTGCTCAACGGGACCACGTACCGCGTAAAGATGGACTTCGACGGCAATGGCACCGTCGAGACGAGAGACATCACGCTCGATGACGGCGTTGTCTTTGCAACCGATCCGATCGCGTTGGCATTTGACTGGCGCGGACGGTTGGTCGATCTGCCGCTGACTGAAATCAAAGTCAGTATCGCGATGCAATGGGGCAACGATCCAAACGACCAGCGTATCGTCGACGTCACACGTTCCGGCGACGTAACGATCGATAGCGACGTCTATCTCGACGACGTACCGAACGTTAACGTAAACGTCGGCGGACTCACCGGCATCGATTCCGGTTCCACAGTTAACGGCAACAACAACCCGAATCCGACGCCCACTCCGACACCGACGGCAGAACCGACACCGGATGTTCAGCCGACGCCGATTGACTCCGAACCAACTCCAACACCGCCCATCGGAGTCGAGCCAACGCCAACAGCCACTCCGACTCCGACACCGTCGCCATCACCGGCTGCGAGTGTCTCGCCGACGCCCAACGGAAACCCGACGCCGACACCGACGCCGTGTACGGTTCAGGTGACAACGAGTCCCAGCCCGCTTTCGTTCTCGAAACACAGCGGCGGGACGATAGGTTTTAGTGTTAATCCGAGCGGAGTGGTCACGTTCACCAGTGGACCAAGTAACCTCGGCGTGACCGGGAGTGGTAATACGTTCAGTGTCTCCTCGTTGAATAACACGCGTGGCAACTTCACGCTTGTCTTCAACACACCTTGCGGTTCGCAGAACGTCAGTGTGACGGTCACAAATTGATGATCCAGCTTGAGGAGAACGAGATGCAGCACTCAGTTGACTCGCAACGAAAGCCGCGGCAGGAAAAAGGCTTCACCCTCATGGAAACGGCCACGGCGCTGCTGGTCATGATGATCGGCGGCCTCGGCATCTGCGCGGTGTTTGCCTACGCAATCAAAAACAACACCGGCTCGCGCGATCGCGCCGCCGCGATTGCCGTCGCGCAGCAACGCATGGAGCGTTATCGGCAGTTGACGTTTCTCGATACCGGCTTGACCGCCGGACCCACGACCACGGAAACAGTCGAGAGCGCCGGGCGCACGTACCAGGTAAGAACGACGATTACCGACACGACCACTTCGCTCAAGACGATTTCTATCGAGGTGACGCCGCTTTTGAGCACCGACCCGTGGGCACTCGGCACGGTGCGAATCAGCGTGCAACGCTCGGCGTTCTCTTTAGGTCCTTATTCCGGTGGCACATAAAAAGGTCGACGTGATGAACACGAAACTCAATTCGCAACGCGGCTTTTCGCTGGTCGAACTGATCATCGCGATGACGGTAACCGTCGTCATCGCGACTATCGCGAGCTCGCTGGTGGCGCAGTCGTTTCGCATGCGTGCCCGTGAAGACGTTCGCTCGGACGCGATTGCGGACGCGCATCGCGCGCTCAATATCGTGTCGCGAGAGATCGCGAACTCCGGTTTTGGTTTGATCGACAACGGCATCGTTCCGGGCGATACCGGCCCGGGATCGATTCGCTTTCGCGCCAACCTGAATGCCTACACGCGCGACTCGTCCGGCAATCCAGTTTCGGGCGCGAGTTCGGTCAGCGATCGTGACGAAGACATCAAGTACACGATGTACAACGACGACGCTGCGAACCGTCATTACCTCGTGCGTTACGACGCGATTCTCGGCGCGGTGGACCAGCGCGAAGGAACGACCGTGTTGGCGAACCGGCTCGACAGTTTTCAACTCCAGTATTTCGACAGCACCAACACCGAACTGGATGTCGCCACGACACCATCGGCAGTCATCAATGCGTGGAAAGTGCGGATAACCGTCGGCGTGATCCTGCCGGCCGAAGGACAGCCGGGCGAAACCGGCTACCAGCCGCAATCAGTTATCAATCTCGTTTCGGACGTGGTTTTGCGTAACACGAGTCAGATCACTTTTTAATCGGGTGAGGTCTACGACAATGAAGCGTCAGCCAAAGAGAGTTTCCGATCGACATGGTGAAAAAGGCGCCGCACTGGTGATCAGCATTCTGATCGCTACGTTGCTGCTGGCAGTGGCCGGAACAGTCATTCTTACGAGCGGTATGTCGGCGGTTACGTCAATCGATGCGACGGCGGAGTTGCAGGCGTACTACGGCGCGGAGAGCGGACTGGAAGCGGCGCTGAACGTGCTGCGCGGGCACGTGCAACCAAACGGAATCGCGGGCACCACGCGCATAGGCTTTCGCAACGCTGTCGATCCTTCGAAGTCGAATCGCAGCAGCGACACGTCGACTGTCGCGCGGCTTTCCGCGTGGCTCACCTATGACAACGACTGGCGTGTCAGGCCGGCGGGCGCCAACTACTCTTACAGCGTGACGGTGACGGACCCTGACGATCCAAACGGCACCACTCGCAACGCCAACGCGGCTTACCGGCCGTCGCGGATCCAGGTGCAGTCGACGGGTTATGGACCAAACGGATCGGTGAAACGGATGGAGATGATCGTGCAGAAGACGTCGTTCGACTTCGAGCCCGATGCGATGTTGTTGATGCGCGGTGCTGACGACGGTTCAGCGGCGACGATGTCGTTTGATATCGGCAGCAGTAACTCGAAGTTTTACTCAGGTCACGACAATGCGGGGGTGGTGGGATCGTTGCCGACGTTTGGCGTTACGACGGCCGAAGATCTGGCGGTGGCGGATGACGCGATCACCAAAGGCGCGACGGTCGCAGATGTTAAGACGGCGCAGGTTGGTGTCGGTGAGTTGCCTTCGTGGTTGCAGACTGCGGATGGCGCGCGGAAGTTTCTCAACGACATGCAGGTCGTTGCGCGCAGCCATGGGCGTTATTACACGAGTTTCACCGGTCAGGCTGGAACCACTACTTCACCGGCGTTTACGTTTGTGAACGGCAACGCCACGCTCGACGGCGGTGCGGGGCTGATGATCGTTACGGGCAATCTCGTGCTGAACGGTAATCCGAGTTTCAACGGCGTGATTCTGGTGCTCGGCGAAGGAACGGTTAATCGCGACGGCGGCGGCAACGGCAACATCTACGGCTCGATTTATGTAGCGCGGTTCGCGCGTTCGTGGCCGGCGAGTGAGAATGGTTTGCCACATCCATTCCTCGCGCCCATCTTCCATACAGACGGCGGCGGCACCTCCAACCTGGAATACGACTCCGTGTGGGTCCAAAAAGCCAAGGACGCCCTCGGCGACATCGTCCGCGACGTACGCGAGTATTAGGGTCTGCTACAAGTTCGGAGCAGCTTCGCCGCTGATGTGAGCGTAGTCGCTTCACAACCGTCGTTTGCTTCTTAGCCGTCGGCTTGAAGATGCGTCGTAGAATCCCACCAACGCAGTTCGTGGACTCCATGCCTTCGCCTCGCAATCCCACCAACGTAGTTGGTGGTGTTTCATACCCTACCTACCCCAGCACCCACCGCCGCCGTCAATCCCACCAACGTAGTTGGTGGATCTTTCATACCCAACCTACAAAAACCCTTTCCGTCCGTGCGGCTTTGCGGGATACTGTCCCCGGATGGCCGATATCCTACTTGTCGAAGACAAAGACAGCCTTCGCCGCGTACTACGATTAACTCTCGAGAACGCCGGTTACACTGTCGCAGAAGCTGTCGACGCCCGCTCCGCTCTCAACGAAATCGCCAACTCGCGCCATCGTCTCGTACTCACCGATCTGCGCATGCCAAACGGCTCCGGCCTCGACGTCCTGCGTGCCGCACGCAGCGCAGACGCCGACGTGCCCGTCATCGTCATGACCGCGTTCGGCTCAATTGACGAAGCCGTCCAGGCAATGAAAGACGGCGCTCACGACTTCCTGCAAAAACCCGTCGACTCAAACCACCTGCTGTTGCTCGTCGAGCGCGCGCTCGAACAAGCGCGCCTGCGCACGGAAAACGTTCTCCTGCGCGAAGAGTGGTCGCGCCGTTACGGTTTTCCGCGCATCATCGGCGAGTCGGAAGTCGTAAAACGCGCCGTCGCCGAAACCCAACGCGTCGCGCAAACCGAAGCGACCGTGCTGTTGCTCGGCGAGTCCGGCACCGGCAAAGAGCTCTTCGCTCGCGCGGTCCATCATCTTTCACCACGCCGCGACAAACCATTCGTCGCGATCAACTGCGCCGCCATTCCCGAAACACTGATTGAAAACGAACTCTTCGGACACGAACGCGGCGCATTCACCGGCGCAACCGATCGGCGCCAGGGAAAGTTTGAACTCGCAGCGGGCGGCACCGTTTTTCTTGACGAGATTGGTGAGTTGCCACTCGGCGTTCAAGGCAAACTGCTGCGCGCGATCGAAGAGAAGATGATCGATCGCATCGGAGGACGCGCTCCGGTTGCAGTCGACGTTCGCGTTGTTGCCGCAACCAACAAAGACTTGAAAACAGCAGTCGATAACGGTCAGTTTCGCGGCGATCTTTTCTTCCGATTAGCAGTGTTCCCAATCGAGATTCCGCCGCTGCGCGATCGCGGTGACGACGTTACGTTGCTGGCGCGTCACTTCGCCGCCGAAATCGGACGCGAACTGCGCGGCCGTGAAGCGCAGCTCAGCGACGAAGCAGCCGCGGCTTTGAAACGTCATCGCTGGCCCGGAAACGTGCGTGAACTCGAGAACGCGATCGAACGCGCGTGCATCCTGTCTGACACGATGAAACTCGAACCCGCAGATCTCGGTTTGGGTCCAGCGGCGACCGACGACGCCGACACACTTCAGCAACTCGATCTTTCAGGTACGTTGTCAGACGTGGCCCATCGCGTGTTGCGCGTGGTCGAGCGCCGCAAGATTCAAAGCGCGCTCGCAGCAAACGACGGCAACAAGAGCAAGACCGCCGAAGATCTTGGCGTCAGTTATAAAACGCTGCTGAACAAGATGAAGGAATATACTCTCTGACGCCAGATGAAGGACGACGTTAAGCTCGAACAACCTGCCGCCACCGTGGCAGGCGAGACTCTCGAACAAGTCGGCGCCGGCACTCCAGAACCACCCCCTGAAGCTCCGAAACCGAAAACCAGCACGCCGAGCACGGCCCGCTCGGCGTTCTACGTCGGCGCCGGCATTCTCATCAGCCGCATCGTCGGCCTGATCCGCCAGCGAATCTTTGCGCACTACTTCGGTACCTCGCTCGAAGGTGACGCTTTCAGCGCCGCGTTTCGCATTCCCAACTTTCTTCAGAACGTCTTCGGCGAAGGCGCGCTCTCGGCGTCGTTCATTCCCGTCTACGCGAAGCTGTTGGCCCAGGAAGACGAGGAACACGCCGGACGCGTCGCGAATGCAGTCTTTGGAATTCTCGCGCTGGTTACGTCGATCATCGTTTTGATCGGCGTGCTCACGACGCCTTACATCGTTACCGGAATCGCGGCGGGCTTCGACGAAGAACGCAGAGAGCTGACGATCACGCTCGTCAGGATCTTCTTTCCGGGCGCGGGTCTGCTCGTGCTCTCGGCGTGGTGTTTGGGAGTTCTGAACAGTCATCACAAGTTCTTTATTTCTTACACGGCGCCCGTTGCCTGGAACGCCGCGATCATCTTTTCGCTCATCTTCTTCGGCAACCGCGTTGACCTCGCAAAGCTAGCTGAAGCGACGGCGTGGGGTTCGGTGGTCGGCAGCGCGTTGCAGTTTGGCGTGCAGCTTCCGATGGTGTTGCGGCTGATTCATCACTTTCGTCCCGCGCTGGCGTTTGCGAGTGAACACGTCAGGCAAGTGCTGCGGAGTTTCTTTCCGGTTTTCATCAGTCGCGGCGTGGTGCAGATCAGTGCATTCGTCGACGCGTTTCTGGCGAGCTTTCTCGGCCAGGGCGCCGTTGTTGCGCTTACCTACGCGCAGAGTCTTTACACGTTGCCGGTGAGCTTGTTCGGCATGTCGGTGTCGGCTGCGGAACTGCCGGCGATGTCGAAGTCGTTGGGTGGCGCGGAAGTTGTGGCGCAGGCGTTACGCCAGCGGTTGGACCAGGGGCTCCAGCGAATCAGTTTTTTCATCGTTCCTTCAGCGATGGCATTTCTCGCGCTCGGCGACGTTATCACCGCGGTGCTTTACCAAACGGGTAAATTCACTCGTGCCGACACGGTTTATGTCTGGACCATTCTGGCGGGTTCGGCCGTGGGCTTGTTGGCCTCGACTCTCGGCCGTCTTTACTCGTCGACTTACTACGCGCTTCAGGACACTAAGACGCCGCTGATCTTCGCGGTGCTGCGAGTGACTCTCACGACAGTTGTCGGTTATCTCTTCTCGATCCAGTTGCCGCGTTACCTCGGGATCGATCCGCGGCTCGGCGTCGCAGGCCTTACGATCTCTTCGGGCATCGCCGGATGGGTGGAGTTTGTGTTGTTGCGGCGAAGTCTCAATCGGCGCATTGGACGAACGGGATTATCGCTGTCTTACGCGGCGAAGCTTTGGCTTGGCGCGTTGGCCGGCGCCGCGGTTGGCTGGGGATTCAAGCTGCTGGTTTTTGACTGGCACCCGATACCGCTCGCGATCGTCGTGCTCGGCGGCTACGGCGTCACCTATTTCGCAGTTGGCTACCTCTTTGGCGTGGCCCAGGCGAGGCTCATCATCGGCCGCCTGCTCCGCTTCCGTTGACCCCGAACTGGAAAACGTTGTTTATTGAGGGTGTTCTTCCAGAACAGGGAGCCCCAATTCCCTGTTCGAACACGTAATCAGGAGTGCCCCCAATGTACACGATGCCGATGATTTTCCCGCTTGATGGAACCGGTCGGGTTTACGTTCTTCAGGACAAAGACGGGCAGGTAGTAGGTTCCGGGTCCCGCGAGGTGTGCGAAAGGCTGTTGAGGTTGATCGGGATGGGACTGTCGCCCGTCAATGAACACCCGCCTCAGACGCAGGCCACTAATATTCGCGCCGCCATCACCATCTAGCTCTGAGTTTTCTGGAACAGGCCCCACTCCTGTTCCAGAATAATTCTTCAAAAATAAATTTTTGAGAATTTCTGGAGACCGCCGGCTATTCGATCTTTCTCTTAAGTATCCTGGAAAAAGGACAGTTGGTGCAGTGGCAGGCAAGGCGGGCGGCGGCTTTGGGGCCGCTATTTTTGTTTGGTCCCTCTAAAGTTCTGGGCATCTCACTCGCCAAAGTCCTCGCGCGCCCCGCGCCCCGGCTTAGCCGCCGGATGTGAGGCAGGGCTTCGCCTTGCCGGCCTGGATGTGAGGCATGGCTTTGCCTTGCCGCCACTCTGGTATCATCCTCCCGTGCAACCGGTAATCTTCGCCCAGCAGATGCGGGAGATCGATCGTCTCACCGTCGAGAACTACCACACGACATCACTGCTGCTCATGGAATCCGCCAGCGCCGCGTGCCTGGAAGCGATTCGCACGCGTTTCAACGGCGAGTTGGACGGCAAACGGGCCCTCGTTCTCTGCGGCAAGGGCAACAACGGCGGCGACGGCGCGGCCCTCGCGCGCGGGCTATGCCGTGCGAGCGTGCAGTGTGACGTGGTCCTTTTTGGCAAGTTCGCCGAAACAAGCGGCGATGCGCATACGAACTTCGAATCCGTGCGACGCCTCGCATCGTTTGAAGCCGGGTCGCCCGAAGCGCCCGCGCCGTTGACGTTCATCGAGTGTGAAAACGTCACCGCCTGGGAACAGATAGCAAAACCTCGCCGGACGTACGACGTGATCGTCGACGCGCTGTTCGGCACCGGTTTGACACGCCCGCTCGAAGGCGTGTTTCTGAAAGTCATTCAACATCTCGAAATGCTCAAACAAGCGCGCGAGCGTGCCGGAGGCGCGCGGCCGTTGCTGCTTTCGATCGACATTCCCTCCGGACTCAACGCCGACAAAGCGGAACCGATCGGACCAGCCGTGCGCGCCGATGTGACGGTGACGTTTACCGCGCCGAAGCCCGCGAACGTGCTGCCACCCGCGAGCGACTTTGGCGGTGAACTGATCGTCGCGGACATTGGCTCGCCCGCTTCGTTGATCGCCGCGATGAAACCGTGGTTGTTTTTGGTTGAAGCGAAAGACGTGCAGCCGTGGCTCGTCAGCACGCGTTACACGCCCGGGTCTTACAAGAACACGCACGGTCACGTTCTCATCGCCGCCGGCTCGCGCGGTTATTCAGGCGCGGCTGCGTTGTGCGGAAACGCAGCGATGCGCAGCGGCGCAGGACTAGTAACGATTGCGACGCCGAGTTCAGCGCAGCCGCTCGTGGCTACACGTGCAATGCCGGAAGTGATGACGACTGCGTTGGCCGAAACCGATCGCGGCGCCGCAAGCGATGAAGGTGTCGATCCCTTTTTGGATCTGGCGTCGAAAGCGACAGTCGTTGCGGTTGGACCAGGGCTCACGTCGGATGACGAGCGGACGCGGCGGTTTGTGCGTGGGATTGTCGAGCGACGATCGCGGCCGTGTGTTATCGATGCTGACGGTTTGAACTGTCTCGCGCCCTGGCCCACAGAGCTGAGTGGTTCAGAAACGCCGTTGATTCTGACGCCTCATCCGGGCGAGATGCTTCGACTAATGGGAACAAACGACAAGGCCGCGCTGGCCGACCGTCCTGCCGCTGCACGCGACTTCGCGGTCGCGCACAAAGTGATCGTCGTCTTGAAAGGTTCGCGACCGCTCGTCGCCGCACCGGACGGCCGCGTGTTCATCAATCCGACCGGCAACGCGGGTCTCGGCACCGCCGGCTCCGGCGACACGCTTACCGGTCTGATCTCCGGCTTTCTCGCGCAGGCTTACGGGACACTCGGTAACGGCGCCGATCCACTCGCGGCAACGATCGCCGCACTCTACGTGGGCGGTCTCGCAGGCGATCTCGCCGCCCGCAAACTCGGAATGCGCACTATGGTCGCCTCCGACATCCGCGAACACTTCTCCGACGCAATCCGCCTATTAGATCCAGAGGGAGAACAGCCGTAACACTATGGATCAATTCATCAGTTCCTCCCCCGAGGAGACTTTCAACTATGGCTATAAAATGGGCGAACGGCTCCAAGGCGGTGAGATTCTGTTGCTGAGTGGTCCACTCGGCGCAGGCAAGACGATCTTCGTGAAGGGCATCTGCGCTGCGTTGGGCATCGACGAAGAAGACGTAACCAGTCCATCGTTTACTTTAGTTAATCCCTACGCCGGACGTCTTCAACTCTACCATCTCGATCTCTATCGTCTCGACGAAGGCGCCAGCGCCGCACACGCCGTCGATCTCGACGAACTCCTCTCCGACGAACGCGCCGTCATCGTCATCGAGTGGGCCGAACGCATGGGCCCCTATCCCCTCCCCTCAAACGTCTACCGCATCTCACTCTCCGGCGACGGCGACTCCCCCCGCACCCTCTCGATCTCCAAGCGCTAGCTCATCGAAGGTTCATGACGTAGATCTCGTAATTCCCGTCACGGTTACTCTCAAACGCTAACTTCGACCCATCAGGTGAGTACGCCGGGCGGCCGTCGAACTTTGGACCAGCGGTGAGGCGTTTGAGATTTCCACCCGCAGGGTCCATCTCGAAGATGTTCGCCCTCGCCCCGTGATATTCGACGACAAACGCTATCGACTTGCCGTCAGCCGACCACTTCGGTACGAAGGTCGAGTTCGGACTGCGCGTGATCATCTTGAGATTACTTCCGTCCGCATCGATAACGTAGACCTGTAGCCAGTACGCGCCACCGATCATTTCAGTGCTGCGACTCACGAAAGCGACTCTCTTCCCATCCGGAGACCACGCAGCCCGAGAAGCTCCGCTCGTCGTCAGTCTCGAGACATTTCGGCCGGTGTCGTCCATGACGTATATGTCTGGCTGGCCTCCCCTGTTGCTGGTGAAGAGAATTTTGCCGTCGATGGACCATCTCGGATTGCTGTCGATGCGTGGATCATCAGTCAGCCGATCAGGATTGCTTCCGTCTGCGTTCATGACGTAGATGTCCTGGTTTCCATCGCGCAGACTCGTAAAGACGATTCGCTTGCCGTCCGGCGACCAGGCCGGTTCTGAATCTTCAGCCGTCGAGCTCGTTATCTGTTGCAGCGAACTGCCATCGCTATTCATCACATAAATGTGCTGCTTGCCGTTGCGGTTGCTCGAGAAAACGATCCTGTTTCCGTCGGGAGACCAGTCGGGCGAGAGATCGTCAGCAGCGTCATCCGTGAGTTGGGCCAACTCGCCGTCGACGCTGATCACGTAGATTTCCCAGTTGCCATCCTGATCGGTTTGAAAGATGAGCTTCGAGCCATCGGGCGACCACGCAGGCGAGATGTTATTCCCCGAATTGTGTGTCACACGCTTGAGATTGCGCCCGTCGGAGTCCATGACGAAGAGTTGATCCTTGCCGTCGATCCTCCGCGCGAACGCGATGTTCTGACCGTCGAGCGACCAGACCGGCGCGCCATCCGATCGATCGTAATCGGCTGTCAGATTCCGCTGGCCACTCCCATCGGCGTTCATGTCGTACACGTCGAAGTTGCCGTTTCGTCCGGTCATAAACACGATCTTACGGCCATCGGGAGACCACTGTGGCCCCACGTCATACTCGGGATCATCCACGATTCTTCTGACACTCGACCCATCGGCATTCATCACGTAGATGTCCAGGTTGTACGGGTTATACGGCGGGCCGGTGTCTCGATTACTCGCGAACGCAATCAAACTCCCGTCAGGTGACCACGTCGCGGTGCTATCGATTGCGTTGTTTCGCGTGAGACGGATCTGGTTGCCGCCCTCGGGGTCCATTACATAGAGCTCTCTGTTGCCGTCGCGTTCACTTTCGAAAAGGATTCTGGAGCCGTCTGGTGACCAGCTTGGATTTACATCGTCGGCCAGGTTGTTGGTGAGTCGCTTGATGTTCGAGCCGTCGGCGTTCATCACATAGATTTCCTTGCCGCCGTCTCGATTGCTCCAGAACGCCATCCTGTTTCCGTCAGGGGACCATGCGGGCTCGCAATCCATCGCGTTGTTGTTGGTCATCCGGACGAGCGTGCTCTTCGCGCGCGATACCGGCGGCTTGGTAACGGGCGCGC
>DASUPR010000044.1:0-4003 GCA_036281015.1 Pyrinomonadaceae bacterium | reverse complement strand
CACGACCTGAAAATCCCCGCTACCGAGGCCAAACTCTAACTTAATCAGATAGTTGACAAAAAAGAAATTGTAACTATAATGGTTACAAAATTGACCCCCGAGCTGGGATGCGTGTTTTGATATGTCGACTAACAGCCGCTTTGCCGTAGCGGTGCATGTCTTGAGTTTGATGGCCTGGTCGGGCGAAGAACCCCTTAAATCCGAACAGGTTGCGGAAAGCGTAAACACAAATGCGGTGGTGATTCGCCGGATGTTGCTGGACCTGGCGCAAGCTGGGCTGGTGGTGTCCCAAACTGGGTCGATGGGCGGCTCCCGGCTCGCGACTGACCCGGCGAAGACCACTCTTTTGGACGTTTATCAGGCACTCGAGTGTGGCGGTGTTTTCTCATTGCACCGGCAGCCGCCCAGCCGTGACTGCCCTGTCGGCGTGAATATCGAAACAGTGCTGGGAGAGGTGTTGCAGGAGGTTGACTCAGCGGTCGAGCTGGTGTTGAAAAACATCACCATCGACGACGTCGTGCAACGATTAAAGCCATGCGGAACTCTCACTAATGTGAAAAATCCCAGAGTGGGAAAGACGCCCGCAAAGTTGAACGGGCGAGTGAACGGGAAAGTCGCTAAAGTTCTCAGAACTGCTTAAGCGAGAAAGGAATAGCTAATTTGTCCAGGCTTGAAAAAGATCAAAACGGTATCGAGCTCATGAACTCGGTTAAAGGCGACTTCGCCAACCTAAGCGAAGAGCTTACCGACGATGCCGTGTCGATAGAAGATATCGACGAAGTTCTACAAACGCTGGAAAGAGCCACCAGCAGTGAAACGGAGATCGAGGAACCCCTGATCGAGGAGTCTTCGTCTGCCGTCGAATCAGAAGAAGGAATGAGTGAAGAGGTCGAGTTGGATCTCTCGGCCGGTGAAATGGACAAGACTTCCGATCCGATTCGCGTTTACATGCGCGAAATGGGCGTAGTGCCCTTGTTGACTCGGGAACAGGAAGTGTCCATCGCCAAGCGAATCGAACGAGGTCAGAAACGAGCAGAGAAAGCAATCGCGCGTTCGCCAATCGCCGTGGTCGAGCTCTTCAGAATCGGCGATGAACTCGCCGAAGGAAAACTCAACATTCGCGACGTCGTCGCGTTCTCGGACCAGATGGAAACCGAGGAGCACGAAGACCGCAGCGAAGAGTATTTGCAGTGGACGATTGAGGGTTTGAACAACATCCGCGGGCTTTACAAGCGCGGGTTGAAGGAATTCGAAAAGTTTGCGGACGAAGTGAAAATCTCGCGCGGCAAACGCTCGAAGAAGCTGCTGCGCTACCGTCGCAAACTCGCTCGCACACGTTTGGAAATTGCCCAGGAGATTCGTGGTCTGCATTTGAAAGAAGCGGCCCGGCAACGCCTCATTGGCGCTATCGGCGTCGTACACAAGGAAGTGCGCGCGCTCGAGCGCGAGATCGAATCTTCAAACGAGAAACTGAAGCGCAAGGGAACAAAGCCCGACAAGCAGAAGGAATATCGCAAACAGATCGCTACCGCGAAGAAACGTCTCAAGGAGATCGAGACTGATCATCACCTGACGGCGTTGGAAATCAAACGTTCGCACCAGATGATCGCTGTCAGCGAAGCGCAGACGGCGCAGGCGAAGCACGAGTTGACCGAAGCAAACCTGCGGTTGGTCGTCTCGATCGCCAAGAAATATCAGAACCGCGGTCTGCAATTCCTGGATCTGATTCAGGAAGGCAATCTCGGTTTGATGAAGGGCGTCGACAAGTTTGACTGGCGGCGTGGTTACAAGTTCTCCACGTACGCAACGTGGTGGATTCGCCAGGCAATCACGCGCGCCATCGCCGACCAGGCACGAACGATTCGTATCCCGGTCCACATGATCGAAGTGATCAATAAACTGAAGAACACTTCACGTGAACTGGTGCGCGAGCTCGGGCGCGAACCAACGACCGAAGAGATCGCCAAGAAGATGGATACGTCCGTCGACAAGGTGCGCAAGGCGCGCAAGCTGATGCAGGATCCGATCTCGCTCGAAACACCAATCGGCGAGAACGGCGATTCACAGCTCGGCGACTTGATCGAAGACAAGTCGAGCGAGAGTCCGGCAGCGCGCGTGATTACTTCAAACTTGCGCGAGATTGCCGGCGACGTTCTGCAAACCTTGAGCCCGCGTGAAGAGCGCGTCATTCGTTTGCGTTTTGGTTTGGATAACGGTGGTCATGAGAGAACGCTGGAAGAGGTCGGACAAAACTTCAACGTAACACGCGAACGCATTCGCCAAATCGAGGCAAAAGCGCTGCGCAAACTCCGCCACCCATCACGTGCGCGGCTATTGAAGAACTTCCTCGAAGGCGAGGGGCAATAAGTTTTCAAGAGATTAAGATTAGGAGCGACGAGAGTATGAGTGAATTCGTAAAAGACGTAAGTGACAGTTCGTTTGAGAAAGACGTATTGGGATCCGACAAGCCCGTCCTCGTGGATTTTTGGGCTGAATGGTGTGCCCCTTGCCGCATGCTGGCGCCGACGGTGGCGGCCGTCGCCGAGCACTATGGCGATAATGCGAGCGTCGTGAAGCTGAACGTTGACGACAACCCTTCAACCGCGCAGCGCTACGGCATCAAGGGAATTCCCACGTTGATTCTTTTCCGCGAAGGTAAAGAAGTCGAGCGCGTGGTGGGTGCGACAAGCAAAGAGTCGATCACCCGCATGATCGAGAAGTACGTCAACGTGAAAGTGGCGTAGCCACAGATTACACAGTTTTTTGCAGGCCGGGCGTGTTCAGCGTCCGGCCTTTTTTGTGGCACAATGGCCTTACGCATGCACACGCCTGGACTAATCGTGGGTATAACCGGCGCGACTGGAACGATCTTTGGCGTTCGTCTGCTCCAGATGCTGCACGGGTCAGGCGTTGAAACTCATCTCGTGATGAGCAAGTGGGGCGCGCGCACGCTCACGCATGAAACCCAATACACGCTCAAGGACGTACAAAACCTGGCCACGCACAGTTACGGCATCGGCGATCAGGGCGCCGCGATCTCGAGTGGTTCTTTTGTAACGCTCGGCATGGTGATCGCGCCGTGCAGCATGCGTACCGTCGCCGCCATCGCGCACGGACTCGGCGACAACCTAATTCATCGCGCGGCCGACGTCGTTTTGAAAGAGCGGCGCAAACTCGTGCTCGTCGTACGCGAGTCGCCGTTCCATGAAATACATCTCGAAAACATGTTGAAGCTCGCGCGGATGGGCGTCGTGATCTTGCCGCCCGTGCCCGCGTTCTATAACAATCCTCAGAATCTCGACGACATGATCAATCACATCGCGATGCGCGTGATCGATCAGTTTGATATTCATCTCGACGTGATGAATCGTTGGGACGGTGTGCTGCGTTCGCCAATACAAAAGGAGTAGATAAGAATCGTGGGAGAACTAGTCCAATTCCAAGCGAATGGTCGAACAGCGAGTGGTTACCTGGCGATTCCCAGGGCGGGCAGGGGATTTCAACCTGGACCAGGCGTAATCGTGATTCAGGAGTGGTGGGGACTCGTCGATCACATCAAAAGCGTTTGCGATCGATTTGCCGACGCGGGATTCGTCGCGCTCGCGCCCGACGTTTATCACGGCCAGACGACGAAGTCGCCGGATGAAGCGGGCAAGTTGATGATGGCCTTGCGCATCGACGAAGCGGAACAGGACATTAGCGGCGCCATTCAATACCTGCTGGATCACGATGCGGTTACCGGCGATAAAGTGGGAATCGTTGGTTTCTGCATGGGCGGCGCGCTGGCGCTGTACGCCGCGACGAAAAATTCGAACGTGGCCGCGTGCGTTGTCTTTTACGGTATTCATCCCAACGTAAAACCCGATCTGCCGAACCTGAGCGCGCCGGTGCTCGGCATCTACGCTGAGAAAGACGGGTTTGTCACTCCCGACGTAGTTCGTCAGTTGGAACAGCAGTTGAAATCGCTGGGCAAGCAGGTCGAAACGCACATCTATCCACAGAC
>DASUPR010000043.1:0-3044 GCA_036281015.1 Pyrinomonadaceae bacterium | reverse complement strand
CGGCGCGGCGTTTCTGCTGGCTTCGAGAACGAAGGTCTACAAATTCGTGTGGGCCACACTCGCAGCGGTCATCACATTTCTGATCCTTTTCAGCGCGCGCGGCGGCGACTTGCCGCACCGGAACTTGATTGTAGGTTTATGGATCGCGGCAATCGTGGCGATTATCGGATTGTTTGTGATGGGAGCGCGCGAGCGTTGGGGTTCGAAGATCGGGATCGTCGCGCTTGGGTTGGTGGTGGCTTACTGGTGCGCACTCGCTTTTGCTCACTCATTTGCCGTCGAAAGGGGATGGGAAGAGGCCAACCGTCTCGTCACGTCTAACGGCGAAACTGTCGGAAGACTCGCGGCCATGCCGACACTGGCAAATCCACTGCGGTGGGACTGCGTCTTCGAAACCGATAAAGCCACCTACCGGTTTCCCGTCGTGTTGAACGGTGAAACACCCGCCGGTCGCGTGATTCGCTACCCGAAGCCGTCCGGGCAATTGGCCGCGGCGCTGGAAGCGGCGTCACAGGAAAAGTCGGCGCGCGTGTTCCTCGGTTTTGCGAGATTTCCGGTTGCTCGTCTTGCCGTTCCCAGTTGCACAACGCAGACCCTCCTGCGATTGGCTGATCTGCGTTACACTGAACCCGGCACATCGCGAGGCACTTTCGCTGTAGATTTGCCGGTTGATTGCCCGGAGCAGGGTTCCACGGGGACTCCCATGGTGGGCAGATGAGTGAACCAAGAGAGTTAAATAGTCTGCCCGCTCTGACCGGGGTTAAAGACGAACGTGAACGAGCACTCAAGCGCGCGCCGATTGCCAGTGTGCGCGTCTCGCCGGGTCCGTATCTCGCCGTAGGTTGTGTCATTACATTCTTCGCCGCGCTGTTGCTGCGCGCCCAGTACGACGCGCTGGCTGTGCTGATCGTCTTCGTGACGTGGATCTTTGTTCCTCTCTTCGCGCTGACTGATCGCTTTGTGTTCGACGGCATTCTGCTACGACGCCAAGGCCTGCTCGCTTCGCTGCTGCACTTACTCTTCGGCTATCGAAAACAACTCGCGCTTGACGACTTCGAGACTGTCGAAACACAAGCCGTGCGCACGTTGCGGCGCGGCGGCAGCGTTCGCTATCGCTATCGCACACAGATCAACGGCAAGGGAAAACAGTTTGTGATCATTTCCGGCGGGCGCGATTACCGGAAGATGGTGCGCGAGCTGTTTCCGCTGATTCACGAGAACAAGCTCGACGGCCGCACGCGCGATTTGCGCGACTACCTCAACGATCCGAATTTTCTTGAACGAAAAGCGCAGTTGTCGCAGTTGGCGCCGTCTGAGATCCTCGACGTTGCGGAGACGGACTTCAAACTCCGCAAGGCGAAACGGCCGCGGGAAACTGAACAGGTTGCAGCAACGCCGGAAGACATGGAGCGCGCGCACGTGTTGCGCCGTCTTGGTAACGAGCTGCGCGTGTCGGGTCGTTTGCGCGAAGCGAGTGAGGCGTTTCGGCGCGCGCTGAATGTTCGTCCGCATGGTGCGTGGCTGATTTATGACTTCGCGCGGCTGTTGCGATCGCAGGCGAGTGCGCAGGGAAATGCGCGACTGCTTTCGCGAGCGAGAGCGGCTTTGCGTTTGGCGAGTATCAGGGCGAAGAACGATCTGGTGTTGTTGCCGTTGATTGGCGAGAGTTTTCTCGAGTGTGGCGATGCGCGTCAGGCGCGGCTGGCGTTGCAGAAGGTAGTCGAGCTCGACAGTGGAAACTTCAAAGCGCGAGTCGGGTTGGCCGACATCGCGCTTCGTGAAGGCAAACTCGCGCACGTGATTCATCACTATCACGAAGCGGCGCGCGTCAGTTCGGAACAAGCCCTCGCCCGCTATGCGCGCAGCGAGGGTGAATACTACATGCAGCTCAACAACGACGATGATTATCTTGCGACTGAGTTGCGCCGCATTAATTGGTTGCAAACGGTGACGCGAATCCGGCGGCTGGCGTTGCGAGTGACGAACTTCAGTCTGTTGCTTGCGTTGGTCGGTGGTCTAATCGATCCAGTGGCCGCGAGCGCCGGCTGGTCTCTCGCTTCGTCCTCGTTGATTATTTGGTTACTAACAGTTGGAGCGACCAAAAAACTATTTGGCCGCTCCAAACCTCGTTCTGCTTAAACCCCAATCCGCCTTAAAAATCCCTGCTAACTTTTCTTACGCTTGGTGGTCGTGGTCGCCTTCTTAACGGGCGCAGGTGTGATCGTTCTCGCCTGCTGTTCCGCTGCCGACGCAACCGCATACGCTTGTTGCTGCTGCGGCGGTGGATTCAACAGCGCGTCCCAGCGATAACGCCCGGTTTCCGCCGGTTCCGCCAAACGCTTGAACACCAACTCCGTCACCGCGTTTACGATCCAGTTGTGATAAAACTCGCCCACCGACGCGAGCTCCGCGTCCGGCGCAGGATTCATGAAATCGATCGCATACGGCACACCGTCCTTGATCGCAAACTCGACCGTGTTGATGTCATACCCGAGCGCCGTGCAAAGCGTGCGCACGTCTTTCCGCACGCGATCCGCCAGCGCCGGCTCCAAATAATCCGGATTGTGAATGTACTGCTCACCCGAGAGATACGGCTTGCGCGGGTCGTAAGCCATGATCATCACTTCTTCCTGCCCGACGCAGTAACAACGAACGAACTGATCGAAATCGATCGACTCCTGCAGCGTCATGCAGAGCGTTCCGCTCTTGTTGTACTCGGTCAGCAGTTCCTCAACTGAATTGATCTTTGAAACGTTTTTCCAGCCGCCGCCGTCGAACGGTTTCAGAAACGCCGGCAGTCCGACGTAATCTACGATGCCTTGCCAATCCATCGGAAACGCCAGATTGCGCAGGCTATCGCTGACGATGCCTTCCATGTAATCCTTCTGCGGCAACAGGACGGTCTTAGGAATTGCGACGCCGAGTTTCCGGCCCAGCGAATAATTGAAAAACTTGTCGTCGGCCGACCACCAGAACGGATTGTTGATTATTTTCGTGCCCTCGAGCGCCATCCGCTTCAACGTGGCTCGATAGAACGGCACCTC
>DASUPR010000042.1:0-4695 GCA_036281015.1 Pyrinomonadaceae bacterium | reverse complement strand
CACTCTCTTCGACATCGCGGCGGCGACTGAAAGCGTCTTTTAGAATTTCGAGCCAACGATTGACCCGGGCTTGAGGCACGATGGTGAGGGGTGAGGACACCATCCCCTTACTTACAGAACCATCGGACGAGATCTCTTCGACCACCGGATCTTTGTAGACGACCCGAAGCTGTGGTCCATCGATCGTCTGCAACGAAACCTCCAGCATGCGGCCCTCGCTCAGCTCGATCTCGGCCCACTGCTCGGCGCTTGTGTCGCCTGTGTTCAGGAACAGAAGCTGGAAGTCCTGTTCGCTTAGAATCTCAACAAACTCAACCGGCTCATCAGCGGGTAAGTTGAGATCGACCTCGCTGAAATCCGAATTGACTTTCAACGAACTTAGCGCGACACCATTGACGACGATTCGCAGTTCGCTCGGTTTGTGCTCGCGCACTTCACGCAGTTGGCGTTTGAATCTCTTCGGCAAAACCGTGGGAACACCCCCGGAGCCGCCGCTTCCCCCCGCATCGTGCGGCGGCTCCTTCCGCGAACAGTCCTCGGGATAACGTTCAGCCAGCGATGGCAAGCCGAGTATTGTGTTGACCGTATCGAGACAGGATCGACAACTAACCACATGGGCCAACTCCGCTGCTGAAAGCGGCTCAGTCCTGCCCGGGAGATACGCCAGTTGCAACGCCTCACGCGGCAGACAAGCGCCTAGGCGCGAATTGAAGATGATTCCCCGAAGCGCGCGCATGAGATCGACATCCGAAGCCGGATACAGCGTCCACGGGCGCACCGCAGCGGTTTTCGCGTCGACAAACCGCAAGCGGTTCGGCTCGCTCAGAAAGACCTTCGCCTCACGGCGGGCAATTCCTTTCCACTGGTCGACAGTGTGACGAGAGCTGCCGAGTACACTCGCGATTTCGGCAGGGAAGTAATCCAGAAAGAACCTGAGAATCAGGACGCTGCCCGCTCGTGACGACTCCTTGCGGAAGCACGCATACGCGCAGATCTGGTGCAACTGTTCCGCCGCTTGCATGCGGCGTTCGGGCTCGATCGCGGTCCAACCAAGCAGCACCGTGTCGTAGTCAGCGATCGAGAGCGCGTCGTGTTGCAGCCGTTGGTTCAATCGCGTCACACGCGAGATGTGCATGTTGCGCAGGAGCCGCCGCAGATAACCGTTGACGTTTTCAATCTCTTCCAACTGTGTACGCGCGAGCATGAACTGGACGAACGCGTCCTGCACCAGATCTTCAGCCGAGTCACGTTGCTGATGAGTGAGTTGCAACGCCCACTCGAGCAGCGTTTCGTAACGCTCCGCGAAAATCTCTTCTCGACTGGATTGTGGCTGGGCCGCCGCGCGGCGTTGATCGAGCATTTCGACTATATGACTGTTTGCTTGAGGGTGATCTCAAACGGAAAATATAGAAACTAAACGACTTACGCCGTCGCTGGCTCACACTATTCCGACCCGCGCCAGTTTCACGAACCAGCGCGCATATCGAGTACAAGTTTTTTAGTGCCCAGCGTGAATCCTATACGCTGTTGCGTATGCTATACCCTGTTGTGTATAGCTGCAACTTTTGATGTGTTTTGGTTGACGTTAGAATCAGCGCGCGTCTGTGTGAGGGGCGCTGAATTCCGTAATTCTACCTGCCGGCGCCGTACAGGCTTTCAAGTTTGCGCCACGTCTTGATCTTCGTTAACGAAGCAGCCGGCGCGTAGCCGAGTCGTTCCGCTTTGATGGCTAATCCCGCGTAACTCAGCGTCGTCCTGGTCTTGACTTTTAACTGTACGAGCGTCTTCGGCAGACACTGATCTCGCCCGACTCGCAGCATCCGCATGTGCTTGACGAAATCCTGATCCGGGAAGAGTAGTTCCGCCGCAAAGATCTCCGCACCGACTTCGATCGTCTTACCGAGGTTCGACTGGTCGCAGTAGGAGATGCCGAGATCTCGATCGCGAAAGAAGTGTTTCAGCTCGTGCGCCATCGTGAACACCATCGGATCCTGCGGCAGGCCGCTGGCGAGCATGACGGTGGTGCCGAGATGATCGCTGATAAAGGCGCCGCGCAGGTTGCGTAGACGATAAGGCCACGAGTCGATCACGATACCGTGGCGATCGTAAATGCGCCGCAGATCGCTCGCGAGCACGCGTGGCGAGCGCAAACCGTTTTCGGCTCTCACCTGACGCGCAAGCAGTTGGAGATCTTCGTAATAAGCCTGGCGGTTCACTTTTGTTTACCTCCTTTCCGGCCTGGTTTTGGCCGGGTCTTTCCCTGGTAAATGCCGCGCGCTCGACGAAACTCCGCGTACTTGCGCAATTCTTCGAGATCGGACGGGTGTAGCTGTCTCGCAGTGCGCAAAAGCGCTTTCAGATTTTCGTCTTCTTCATCGTCTACTAATTCCTGTGGAAAGAACGACATCATCGAAACGCCGAAGAAGCGTGAGAGGCGTTCGAGGTCTTTGAGACTCGGGCGATACGTTCCCGTTTCCCAACGTGAGATTGTATTGGGTGCGACTTTGAGGTGTATGGCGAGTGACTCCTGAGACAGTCCTTCGCCACTGTTGTAACTGACGCGCAGTTCCCTGATCTTCGCTGCGACGTGGTCCAGCAGGTCCATTTTGTGTTTACTCTTTCTCATCCTGAATGAGGATGGCATTTAACTAAGATCGTTGACAGGGTGTGAGGGCGCGCGTATTATACGCCAGCGGCAATTAATTTCAATGGTATCGAGCGATACCGTAGTTCGCAGCCCAGAAAAAAACGAATTACTAAACTGGTACCTCACCATGAAAAATCCTTTCTTTCGCAAAAGAGTCTTTCTGGCTTCAGTCTCGACGGGCCACACTTCTTACATTCTCGCTGAAGTTGAATCGAGTCGTGGTGGTGAATACAAGTGGGGCCACTACATGCTGACGATTGCAGACTGTCGCCGGCGTATTCAACTTGAGTTTTTCCTGGGATCGGTCCGGGCGCGGCGGGAGAGTCTGAAGAAGTTGGACCTGCTCTTAAAGGTGCTTGGATCGTTTCGTAACGCGCTGCTTGCCGAAGCCCAGGCGATCACCGAATACGAGCGCACGGAGAAACGCGGCGGCACAAAGAAGCTAAAAGCCAAAGCGCCACCGCGCGAGACGACGAGTTGATCTCGTTACTGATTGCCACCGCCGGTTAGCACATACTGCTTCACGTAGCGGCGCAGGTCTTCGAGGTGTTCGCGGCGATAACCGGCGTAATCTTGCGCTATGCCTTCGTCCGGCAGCGCGAGCAGGATGAACGACTCCAACAGTCCTTCCTTCTCGAGCTTTGCGATTAACTGCAAGGACCGGTCGGTGCTCTGCGGGTTTTTTGCCTGCTGGCCCTGGTAGCTCTTGAGCGCGCTTCGCAAGGCGGCGGCTTCTTCCTTCAGACTGTGCCGGTACTTCTTCTCGGCGGGATACTGCTTTGCAAATTCAGTCGTGCTCCAACTGGCACGAACGATGCCGTACATGAGCCACGCTGCTCCCGCGCCGCTCTTGTCTTCCTTCTTCAAGCTGTTTGGATCGACATTGATCGTGATTTGTCCCGCGTTTTGCGATGTGACGTCGGTCGGAATGTCGACTTCGGGATGATTGAGGTTGATGTTGACGCGTTCGCCCCAGTTCAGGAACGCCGAACGTGACAAGCGGCTGTAAGGTTCGGCGAGATAAGCTTCGACAAACTTGTCGCCTGCTTCGGTGACGCGTCCCTGCTTCATCAGCGAATCGCCCCAGTAACGATATGCAGTTTCGCGATCGGGGTTGATCGCCGCGGCGCGCGCGAACCACTCGCCGGCTTTCTTCTGTTCGGCCGTTGAGTAGTAACAATCGCCGGTGAAGAGCGCGGCTTCGTAGAGCTTTGGGTCGAACATCAGCGCAAGCTGGTACATCTCGATCGCTTTGGCGAAATCTTTTTTCGCAAACGCAGCCTCGCCTGCGCGCATGGCGTCTTCGGCTTCTTTCTTGGAAGAGAGTTTTGCGTCGTCGCCGCCGTCAGGTGGGATCGCTTCCAGCATCGATCGCAGTAGCGAATCATCGGCGCCGAGCTGGTGTGCTTTCACCAGGAGCTCGCGTCCACGGCGACGGGCTTCCTTGCGCGCGGCTGCATCGCCTTCGTAAGCGGTTCGGCCGATGATGAGAAACCCGTAGGTCTTGAGCACGTTCGCATCTTCGGGATACTTCGCGGCGAGTTTCTCAAACGCAGGCAACGCCTCGGCATACTTGCCTTCTTCGTAGAGTTGAAAAGCTCGTGTGCGTTCCGGATCCGGTTCCTGTGCGCGAAGCGTGGTGTACGCGGGAGAGAAGAGCAGAACAAGGACAACGAACGAAAGCTTCAGCGTGCGGCGCCGCATAAAAACCTGCATAGGGCCTCTTTTACTGGGCTGGCGATTTCGAGGAACACGTTGTGGAGTCTAGGCACGCGCGCCGAGCAAGTCAATGGTAGGAGACGAGTGCAAAAAAAATGCGCGAGCCCCGTGGGGCTCGCGCTAAAGGAGATTCGCTTTACTCAACCTTAGTCAACTGACGCTTAGCTTGGGTTTCGTTCCAGAGCGGGTTGGTAGTTTGAACCTGCCTCGGAACGTGTTCGGTCTGATTCGCCTGAGTAGTACCCTTGTGATTGTTTTCCTTCGCTCGTCGATGCGTTTGGTAAATGCCCGCCGATGAAATTACGCAGTGACGTAATCAACGCCGGAAT
>DASUPR010000041.1:0-4785 GCA_036281015.1 Pyrinomonadaceae bacterium | reverse complement strand
AACGTCGTCAGCACTGTCATCGACGTTAATACGAATCCGGGCAGTTCGACGCGTCTTTACGATGCGGTCAATCTTGTCGTCAACGAACGTCTGAACAAGGTTCAGGGCCGCAAAGCGATCGTGCTTTTCACGGATGGTGTCGACACGTCCAGTTACATCGCCACTTACGAGAGCACGCTGCGCGAGGCCGAGGAGTTGGACGCGCTAATCTATCCGATTCAGTACGACACGACGGATTACATGCGCGCGATGCAGGGCGCCGGCAGTGTAACGGTGACGACGACTGTTAACAACGGGCCGTTCGGGGGGAGTAGCTCTTCGCGGCAGGTTTACGGCGTTCCGAACCACGGTCAACAGCTACCCGGCGCGAGGAAAGAAGATTACGACCGGGCGAATGAATACCTGATCGCAATGGCCGAGCGGACGGGCGGACGCCTTCACAAAGCGAACGACATGTCTCAGCTCGCACAGGCCTTCTCGAGCATCGCGGAAGAACTTCGCCGCCAATACAGCATCGGCTACTATCCGCAAAACGGCACCGGCCAATCAGACGCGCGTCGCCAAATCAAAGTCAGCGTCGACCGCTCGAACGTCGCCGTCCGCGCCCGCAACAGCTACCTGCGCCGCAAATGAAAAAACGAATGGACACGAAGTTTCTCCGTGTCCATCCGTGTTCGTCTGCGGCTAAGCGTCACACCACCGCGTTACGCGCGATGACTTCGCGGTAGAAATCCGCGCTCAGCTTTGGGGTGCGCTTTTGGGTGGCGTAGTCGACGTAGTGAATGCCGAAGCGGTTCGTGTAGCCGTCGGCCCATTCGAAGTTGTCCATCAAACTCCACAGGAAATAACCACGCACCGGAACGCCCTCCGCCGTCGCGCGCCGCAACTGCGTCAGATAGCTGCGCAGGTAGGTAACGCGATCCGTGTCGTAAACGCGTCCATCCTGCGCGGGCACGTCTGAAGACGAGCAACCATTCTCCGTGATGTAGAGCTCTTTCACTCCCCACAACTTCGCGACGTGCCGCGGTCCCCAGTACAACGCATCGGGCGCAACGTAAAGCCACGGCGAAGGCGCGTGCGGGAACGACGGCGGATGCGGCACGTGCGCATAACCAACCGGCGAAGACTGATCCGCGCGCACAAACTGCGGCGTGTAAACGTTGATGCCGACGAAGTCGAGCGGACTCGAAATGATCTTCAAATCTTCCGGCGTGAACTTCGGCGCATCCGCTCCCGCAGACTTCAAATACCAGTCGGTGTACTTCCCTTCCATGATCACGGTGAGATACTGCGCGTTCATCTCGCGCATCGCGCTCTCCGCAGCCTTAACGTGTTCTGCTGTTTCCACGACCGGCACCGGAATCGTGATGTTTTCCGCGTTTCCGATCCTCGTACCGCGCTTGGCGCTCGCGCGGATCGCCTGCACCGCGAGCCCGTGGCCCAACACCGCGTGATGTCGCGTTTGATTCAGACGCAACCCGGTCAACTGCAACCCGGGCGCGTGGACGCCCCAGCGATAACCGACCTCAATAAACGCGCCGAACTCGTTGATCGTAAAGATGTGCTTCACGCGATCGGTCAAACGTGCCGCGACATAACCCGCGTAGTCGCCGAAGGCTTTCGCCGTCTCACGTCCTTCCCAGCCGCCGAACCGATCCTGTAACGACTGCGGCAAGTCCCAGTGATACATCGTTGCAAACGGCGTGATGCCGTTGGCGAGCAACTCGTCAACCAAACGATTGTAGAAGTCGAGTCCCTTCGGATTGGGTGGACCATCACCGTTCGGAAACACGCGCGGCCACGCGATCGAGAAGCGATACGCCTTCACGCCGAGCGACTTCATCAACTGCACATCGCTCTTGTAAAGACGGTAATGATCGTTCGCGACGTCGCCATTCGCGTTATTCACGACCTTGCCGGGAGTGTGTGAAAAGGTGTCCCAGATGGAAGGGCCGCGGCCGTCTTCCTTAACGGCGCCTTCCACCTGATAGGAGGCCGTTGCCGTACCCCAAATAAACCCGCGCGGAAACTCCCGTCCCGAATTCGCCGCGGCGTTACGAGCTTGGGGAGCGGTATTAGAGCCGAGTGAAGGCAGCTCGGTGGACATCGCGAGCGCCGCAGCGCCACTCAGTTTTGCAAAAGTACGTCTCGAGACTTTCTTGCTCAAGCGTTGTATTGCCTCCTGTGTTGTGTTGTTAGAATCCGATCTTCACTGCGCTTTCGACGTGTCGAACACCGCCTGATCGAGCCACCAGAGCTTCTCGAAGAAGTCGCGCGCGCCCGAGGCGTCCTGTTCCTGGTCAAGGATCTCGGCGATGCTGCGGTGGCCGTCGATTGCTTTGTAGAGCCGCTTCTGTTGCTCGTCGATGAAGAGGTAGAGGTCGTCGAAGACGTGCGTCTGGTTGACCAACGCGCCCGCCGTGTCGGGAGGCAGCTTTTCCTCGATGCACGTGGTCCAGGCGCGGCGGATCGGTATGTAGTTAAGGTACCGATCGTCGTCGAAACGCACTTGCAACCGATCGCTGTCTCCTTCGCCGCTGTAAGCAACAAAGTCGTGGTTGCTGATCAAACCACGCCACAGTTCCATCTCCAGGTACTGCTCGCGTTCCGGCAAGGCAGCCAGTCTTGGACCATGAGGCGTCTCGGCGATCGCGCCGCATCGCGGCGAGTAAGCCGCCTGCCAGTACCAGCGGCCAAACTTCAAACCGTTGCGTTCGACAAAATCGTAGAGTTGCGGCACTGAATACGTGCGGTCGCGCGGGTTCAACAGCGCGTCAACTAACGCATCCGCATCCAACGCCTGCTTCTCGCCGCGAAACATCGAGATCAACGGATGATGTTGCGGCAACGCGCGCAACACGGTCGTCAGATCCTGGATGTCTTGTGGCGACGTGGTGACGCCGAGCCGGCGGCAGTATTCCTGGATCATGTGAACGCCCGTGCGGCCGTAAGACGCGTAAAGCATCAGGTACATCGCGCCGTCAGGCTTCAACAACGGCGCCAGCGCACGCAGGCCCGTGTCGGGATCGGCGAGGTGATGCAACACGCCCGTGCAAACGATCATGTCGAATTGCTGATCTAACTCAGCCGCACTCTCAATCGCGAGTTGACGCACTTCCAGGTTTGTCAGGTCGTACTTCTGCTTCAACGCCTCGGTGTGCTGCAGGCTCGTCGTGCTCACGTCGATGCCGGTGACGCGCGCGCTCGGATGCGTCAGCGCGAACTTCGCTGATTGCCACGTGCCACAACCGGCGACGAGCACATCGAAATCGGCGCGATATTCTTTGTACGGCCACAGCAGATGCCACTCCGCGCGATGCACATTCGGGTCCTGCCAAAGGTTAACTGCACGGTCGAGATGCGGCAGCGGCGGCGGATAGGGATGGTTGGTGTAAAACTCGCAGATCGGATCTGCGCCCACGGTTGCTTGAGCTTCGGTTTTCATGAGACCGAAGATTATACAGTGCGGTATCAGAATCCCACCAACAAAGTTGGTGGGATTCTGATACCCTGCCTAAATTCTGATATGCCCGTTTAACCCTGCGGAATGTTCAGTTGCTGGCCTACCTGAATCTTGTCCGGATCGTTCAACTTATCGCGATTTGCGTAGAAGATCCGCATGTACTCGTTCGGGTCGCCGTAAAACTGCTTGCTAATCTTCGAGAGATTATCGCCCGCCTTCACGGTGTACGTTTGCGCACTCTGGCCCTGGCCGCCGCCGCCGGCCGCGGCGCCCATCGCCCGGCTCTGATCCACGCTGAAGTCGGCGATCAGATCATTCTGCCAGTTTGGGTCGACGAGTTTGATCTGCTCCCAAATCTTATTCTTCGCGTCCTCAGAAGGCGCGGTGCCTTTGATAAACAGTTTGTTGTCCTGAACATGCAGGTTGTGCAATTGCACCTGCTGCCGCTCGATTTCGTTCAAAACGGACTGATACTTCATCTTGAATTGATCGAATTGTTGTTGTGAGTTCGACTGCTGCTGCGCGTCCGACGCTCCGCTGCCGAACATTTTGTCAAACAGACCCATGGCTCACGTCCTCCGATGTTACTGATATTCTTGCGACGTGAGTTGCAAGGCGAGTGCCGATGGAAAGGTGAAGGAATTTAACGTCGAACGAATCGAGTTGAACAAAAACCGTGCAACTTTTAGTGATACGTTATCGTGCGATATTCGATCTGTGCCAGCGAATCTTTCTTCTTATCCCTTCCGGGGACGCGCCGCGTGCGCTTCGTCCAGTTCCCTTGCGAGTCGTAGTCAAACACGACACGTTCTCTCAGCGAGCCGTCAGGATTGTAGGTGACTGTTTCCTTCAGCCGATCTTTGTCTTTGTAGACGTAAACAACGCGGCCGGTAACGTAACCATCCGCGCTCGAATCCATGTCGACATAAGACCCGGCAGTCTCGATCTGAGTGAGCCTTCCTTTGTCGTCGTACTTATAACGCACACGATACGTGAGCAAATCGCCGTCGTAACGCAGGCGCTCGCTCGGTTTACCGTCGGGAGCAAACGAGTTGCTGATCTTCGCGGCGACAGTTCCGTCCGGATTGTAGATAGTCTGCGCGATCAATCTGCCGGCTTCGTCGTAAACGTTCTCATTTCTACTAACGAGCGAGGTCTTGTGAAAAAGCTCTTCCCCGACCTTGTTCCCTTTACTGTCGTACTTGTAAAGATACTTCTCATCGGCCGGCGAACCGGTCGGTTGAACCATCTTGTACTCGGTTCGATTACCGTTCGGGTCGAGCACGTAAATGTGTTTGCGCGGCGTGTTGAGCCCGGGTGTG
>DASUPR010000040.1:0-4038 GCA_036281015.1 Pyrinomonadaceae bacterium | reverse complement strand
AAACGAAACTGCCAGCGGCATGCCGATGATGGCCATGATGATGATGCTGAATGGACCAGCGTACTTTCGCTGTAACGCGACGGCCAAAGCCGAAACGTCCATGCCGCGTTGCTGCGCGGCTCGCAGGTAGTTCTTCAGATCTCGAGCGCTGAGTTGTGACGGCTTGTCGATGGTTGGCTTGAAGACCGTGGGCGACTCAACACCGGTGAAGACCGTCTCCGGCGCGGTGCTGCTCACGACTTCCATGCCTTTCAACGTCAGTGTTTCGGTCTCGGCGATCTTCAGGTGTGACGCGTCAGTCCAGTTTGCAGATTTGCCTGTGACAACCTGGGCCAGGTGCACGGCGTCCGCGTCCAACTCGTAAACCGTCGGCTCGATGAGACTTCCGTCTTCCCCAAACTCGTACGAATAAAACCGGCGTGTGTCGGTCGAGGCGAGCCACTGGCGTCCGGTTCGCGTGATCGCGCGCGCTTCACCGCCGCGAATCCGCGCGCGCAATGCGTCCTGTTTCAGATTGCTGGTGGGCATGATGTGTTCCTGGACCAGCCACGAGCCGGACGCTATCGCGACGGCAAAGAAAAAGCCCGGCAGCATCAGGCGATAGACGCTCTGTCCCGACGCCCACCACGCAATCGCTTCCTGACGTTTGGCGAGCAACGCGTAAGTTACTAGTACCGAGATCAGCATCGTCGCGGGAAAAAGCTCGACGGTGATCAGCGGCATCAGAAAGAACAGGTACCGCGCGACGAGGCCCATGCTCGCGTTCGTGACGGCGATAAACCGCCACAGTTCAAAGAGGGTGAAGATGTTGAAGATGGCAGCGAGCGCTGCAAAACATACAAGGAAACTCAGCGCGAGCGAGCGAAACAGCGTTGCGTCCATCAAGTTAGGAAAACGCAGCGTGGCCACGCGGATGGCCGAGCGTCGCTGTGCGGTAGCCGTTGATTTCTCACCCTTCTCGCCACCTCTCTTCAACCACGCGGTGGAAAACGAGAGCTGCTTTCGATTGAACAGCAACAGCAGAAAACTGACGCCGAGTATGAACACAGTCGCCAGCCATGGACCAACATACGGCGAGACAGTGCCGACACGCGCCAGCGATTCACCGAGCAGCGAGATCAGGTAATAGACAATTACCACCATCAGCGTCAGCAACACGCCGACACTTCTTCCGCCGCGGCGCACGCGCATGCCGAGAGCAACCGCCATCAACGAAAACACAAACGGCGCGGCCGCGAGCGCGGCTCGCCGGTTCAAAATGCGCGCCGCTTCCCTTTGCTGCGTCTCGGTCCCTGAACTGACGCGATCGCGCAGGTCTTCCCAATCCATCGCGTCAGCATTCGTGTCTCTCTCATTCAACCTCTGCACAATCTCGGACCGTCCCGTATTGATCGAAATCCTTAACTGATCCGAGCGCTCAACGACATACTGTTTGTCAGTCTGATCCCCCTCGGTGACGCCCGTAACGAGCACATCCGTCAAGACCAGCTCAGACTGATCTCCGGAAGAATCGATACGGCCCGAGCGCGCCGTGAAAACCTTGTTCTTTCCGTCCGGCTGCTGCGCAAATATAAAGACGCGTCCCCACGTCCCGAGTGCTTTATCGCCGTCGCGCACGTAAATCACGTGGCGCGGCAACGTATTGAACGTTCGTGGCTCGACGGGCGAATCCAGCTTAGCGAGCGCGCCCTGCAGCGCGATGCGTTCGAGGTCACGCGCGGCTCGGGGCGCCTCTATCAAGTGGAGATAAGTCGTGGCCCCGCTGAACAAAAGCCCCACGATCAGCGCCGGCCAGATCATCGTCCACGACCCCACACCCGCCGCTCGCATCGCGACGATCTCACTGTCACTTCCCATTCGCGAAAACCCGATGATGACGCCGGCCAGCGCCGCAAGCGGGATCGAGAAAACAAGTACGCCGGGCAACAATGCCGCGCCGAGCTCTGCGAGCAAAGAAATCGGCAGGTCAGTGTAAAGCAGTACTTCAGTGAGCCGGCTCGCCTGTTGCGCAAACAGCACCGCACTCAGCATCAACAGCGAAAGGACGATATACGGCATCATCGCGCCAAAGATGTAGCGCGGGATCAGTAAAGAGGTAGATTTAAAGTGACGCTTTAGCAGTTGTGCCTCACCCTGCTGGTTTTATTCTCGGCTGGCGCTCGAGTACACGCCCGATCAGTTGAAACGTCAGCTCAGCCATCTCTTTCTTCGTCGTGCTCGCGACTTCCCTCGATTCCTCGGCAAACTTCGCCGGCGGCAGTTTCTCTGTCGTCCTCAGATGCGAATGTAAACGTTTCGAGATGGCGCCGCCGCGGCTGTTGCTGCACTCAGCACAGCGAAGCGACAGGTCGGCGCCCAAATAGACAGTCTCATCACTGAACGTTCGATGGCAATTGGCGCACGCCTTCAAGTCAGGCAGGAACCCCTCGATCTTTAACAACCAGACTTCGAAATAGCGCAGCACCGACTCCAGGTCTTCAGGCGTCTGCGACGCTGCTTCAAAACACGCGAGCGCCATCCGGTAAAGATTGTCGTTTGCCTGATGCGGTGGTGAAAAGTCGATCAGCAGATCGCCCATGTATGAGAAGCCGGTGAGAATCGAAGCGTTCCCCGAAAGGTTAAATCGAGATCTCAGGATTTCAGTCTGGCTGAACGAGACGAGCTCCTGGTTTTCCTTCTCGAAATACGTGAGGTTAATAAGCGTGAAAGGTTCGAGCGAAGCGCCGAAGCGATTCTTCAGCTTGCGGCAACCCTTGGCGACGCCGCGGATCAAACCAGCCGAACGGCTGAGGCACACGACAATCTTGTCAGCTTCTGCCAGATTGTACGTGCGCAGGACCAGGGCCTCGGTCTCAAATATGGCCACACATCACCACGGAATGAAGTAGAGGATCCAGGCCAGCACCAGGCCGATGACGACAAACTCGGCGAACACCTTCAAGCCATAAAGCCAACGTTCGCGCGCGGTGTCTTTCGCCATCGCGCCGAACACGACGGAAGCCACCGCAGCGAACAGGCACATCACGAGGAAATGTCTCACGAGCGCCTCCCCGCTGCGATATCAAACGCATCGAGCATCGTTAAGTAATTCAACAGTCCCGCAATCAAAAGAAAAGTGTTGCCGTATTCGTAAGTCGTTCGCGCTGCTTGCACCGGATCGTCAGCGAAACCTATATCGAGCAACCAGCACACGATGTAAAGCGCGCCGCTGCCGAGATTCGCGATCATCGGCGGCACTTGCAGCAAAACTGACGAACCTTGTCCGGTCGTGAGATCGAACATGTGCCCGCCCATCGCCAGACCTACAAAGAAGCAGAACCAAACGACACCACCCATCAACGCTGCCCGGCCCAACTTCTTCAGCATCAGGTGGCCGAGGCCCGGAATGAACCAGGCAAGAATGCCGATGACCCACGCCGAGCTGGGTGTCGGCTCAACGTGCTCGGCTTGTAAGCGCTCCGACTTAACCAAAACTATGCCTCCGTCCGTATAATTCCCGTTAACCTTTTACCTTAAAGAAAGCTAACCCGCAAAGGAACACTTCATCTCAAACTTTAGCCGTCGGCGTGACGACGTCTCACGATTTACCTTAGCTATTCGTAGATCAAAAACGACTTTCGCAACTGCTTGAACTCGAGCAGAGGCCGCTTCCATGTCTCGCCGATCGCGTCGAGATCAGTGCCCTGCTCGAACGCTTCGCGGATCTTGTTCGTGCCTGCGATCACGTCGAAAGGATTCTTGTCGTAGACGTATTCATAAGGCGGCACCTTCCAGCGAAACTCGTTCGAGTACATGTCGTGAATCAACTTCACCATCGCGATGCCTGCGAACACCGGTTCGAAGGCATCACGATCGGTAACGTGAATCTGCACCCCGCCACACGTCACGCCCGCATGCTTCTGAAAAGTCGGTTGAAACGCGCAGCTTCTAAAGAAGACGCCGGGCAAGTTGAGCGCGTTTAGTCGATCCGCGTAGTCGTCAGGATCAATATAAGGAGCGCCGATCAGTTCAAACGGTCTTGTCGTTCCTCTTCCTTCT
>DASUPR010000039.1:0-6502 GCA_036281015.1 Pyrinomonadaceae bacterium | reverse complement strand
ATACATCTTGTGACCGGAAAACACGTAAAAGTCGCAGTCGAGGTCCTGCATGTCGATCGGCATGTGCGGCGCAGCCTGCGCGCCGTCGACAAGCACCGGCACGCCGTACTTGTGCGCCTGCGCGATCATCTGCTTGACCGGATTGATCGTGCCGAGCGCATTCGAGACGTGGACCACGCCAACCAGCTTTGTCCGCTCGTTTAGCAGACCGTCATACTCGTCGAGCAGCAACTCGCCTGCATCGTTCATCGGAATCACGCGCAGCCGCGCGCCCTTCTCTTCGCAGAGCATCTGCCACGGAACGATGTTGGCGTGATGTTCCATCGCCGAGATGATGATCTCGTCGCCTTCGCCGATGAACTTGCGGCCGTAACCGTACATCACGAGGTTGATGCCTTCAGTCGCGCCGCGCACAAAAATACACTCGCGCGACTCGCGCGCGTTGATGAAACGCTTCACTTTCTCGCGCGCGCCTTCGTACGCGGTCGTGGCTCGCTGGCTCAGGTAATGCACGCCGCGATGGATGTTTGAATGTTCCTGTTCGAGATAGACGCTGCCGCGATCGATGACTACTTGCGGCACTTGCGATGAAGCGGCGTTGTCGAGGTAGACAAGCGGTTTGCCGTTAACGGTTTGATGCAGCACCGGAAAGTCGGCGCGAATACGTTCAACGTTCCAGGAATCCGAAAGCTTCGTGGCAACAACTGAATCAACCGTTTGTACCATTACTACTCCAATTCCGTGTTCAACTGACGCAGCACAATCTCATCCAACTGAGACTTAATGGAATCCACCTTAATCTTCTCGATGACTTCTTCCGCAAACCCATACGTCAACAAACTGCGCGCCAATTCTGGATTGATCCCGCGTGCCAGCAAGTAGAACAATTCGTCTTGATCGATCTGGCCCACCGCGGCGCCGTGCGCGCATTTGACGTCATCGGCATAAATCTCCAACTGCGGTTTCGTATCGACGCGCGCCTGCGGCGACAAGAGCAGGTTCTTGTTCGTCTGCAGCGCGTCGGTTTTCTGCGCGCCTTTGCGAACAAAAATCTTGCCGTTGAAAACCGCGCGCGCGTTGCCGTCGAGAATGCCTTTGTACAACTGATGACTCTTGCAGTGCGGCTGCTGGTGATCGATAACCGAATGCGTATCGGTGTGCTGGTCCGCGCCGGCGAGATACAAACCATCGACCCAGCACTCAGCGCCTTCGTTATCCATCACAACCGAGATGTCGTGACGCGCCAATTGTCCGCCAAGATTGATCGAAGTGGTGTCGTAACTGCTGCTGCGGCCGAGTTCGGCTGAAGTGAGCGAGGTGTGAAAAGCCTTATCAGACTCCTGCTGCACGCGATAGTGTTCGAGCCGCGCGCCTTCTTTAACGATGATCTCGGCAACTGCGTTGGTGTAATACTGCTGTTCGCCGGTCGAAACAAAGCGCTCGATCACCGTCGCGGAACTGTGCTCTTCAGCGACGACCAGCAGCCTCGGGAAGCTTGCCCCCTCGCCCTCGGTTAGAAACGTGATCTGAATCGGCGTTTCTACTTTTACGTTCTTCGGAATCAACAGAAACAACCCGGACTGCACGAACGCCGTGTTCAGTGCCGCAAGTCCGTTGTTGTGGTAACCGGCATTTCGTGCGAGATAAGCGCGCGCGACCTTGTTGTAACGCGCATCAGACACCGCCGTCAGCAGGTCGATAGCGACAACGTTGTCGAGTCCGGCTTTGCTGGAAAGCTCTTCGGACAGGAAACCGTTCACCACGACGAGGTGCGCCGCGGCCGTTTCCGGATAGACGAAACCGGAAACATCCAACGAGAACTTTTCCGGCCTACTCGCCGGCACAAAACTCTGCTTCGCCAACGGCGCCAGGTTCGTGTACTTCCAGTCCTCGTCGTGAACTGTCGGAAAGCCGAGTTGCTCAAACCGCTCCATCGCGCTGCTGCGCACCAGTTCCAACCACGGAACCGTCGGACTCACGTCGCGCACGGAACGAAACGCCGATTGATAAGTATTCTCTGTTTTTGCGAGTTCAGTGACCATTGCTTAATTCGCCGCGTTCAAGTTTGCCGAGTTTTGCGCCGGCGTCGTGATCCAGTCGTACCCCTTCGCCTCGAGCTCGAGCGCCAACTCCTTCCCACCTTCGCGCGCGATTCGGCCGCCGGCGAGCACATGCACGTAATCCGGCACGATGTAATTCAACAGTCGCTGATAGTGAGTAACAACAATGATTGCATTATCGGGAGTCAACAGTTTGTTCACGCCGGCCGCGACAACACGCAGCGCGTCGATGTCCAAACCGGAATCTGTTTCGTCGAGCACCGCGAGCTTCGGTTCGAGCACCGCCATTTGCAGTATCTCGTTGCGCTTCTTTTCACCGCCGGAGAAGCCTTCGTTGACGGAGCGCGTCATGAAGCTCGCCTCCATCTCGACGACTTTCGCTTTCTCTTTCAGCAGATCCTTGAACTCGAGTGGATCGAGCTCTTCTTCGCCGAGATGTTTGCGCTTCTCGTTATAGGCGAGCCGTAGAAACTGGGCGTTCGAAACGCCCGGCACTTCAATCGGATACTGAAACGCCATGAACACGCCTTCACGAGCGCGTTCGTCAGGCGCCAGCTCCAACAAGTTTCGGCCTTCGTAAATGATCTCGCCCTTCGTCACCTCGTACTGCGGATGGCCGGCGAGCACTTTTGCGAGCGTAGATTTACCCGAGCCGTTGGGGCCCATGATGGCGTGAATCTCGCCCTTCTTGACCGTTAAATTTATGCCTTTGAGAATCTCGTTACCGTCGATTGCGGCATGTAAGTTTCTGATCTCTAACATTTACCCCACACTACCTTCCAACTTCAGACCCAACAGCCGCTGTGCTTCGACTGCAAACTCCATCGGCAACTGCAGGAAAACGTCTTTGCAGAAACCGTTAATAATCAACGACACCGCATCTTCCTGCGAGATGCCGCGTTGTTGTAGATAGAAAAGTTGCTCCTCGCTGATCTTCGAAGTTGATGCCTCGTGCTCCACGCTGGAGCTGTCGTTCATCACTTCGATATACGGGAACGTGTTCGCGCCGGAGCTCGATCCGATCAGCATCGAGTCACACTGCGTGTAGTTGCGCGCGCCTTCGGCTTTCGGCATCACCTTCACGAGCCCGCGATAACTGTTGTTCGATTTTCCGGCCGCGATACCTTTGGAGATGATCGTCGAGCGGGTGTTCTTGCCGAGGTGGATCATCTTCGTGCCGGTGTCGGCCTGTTGCGCGTGATTCGTCAACGCGACTGAATAAAACTCGCCGATCGAGTTGTCGCCTTGCAGGATGCACGACGGATACTTCCACGTGATCGCCGAACCCGTTTCAACCTGTGTCCACGAAATCTTCGAATTCTTTCCGGCGCACTTGCCGCGCTTGGTGACGAAGTTGTAAATACCGCCACGGCCTTCTTCATCACCGGCGTACCAGTTCTGCACCGTTGAATACTTGATCTGCGCGTCGTCGAGTGCGATCAGTTCAACCACCGCTGCGTGCAATTGGTTGCGATCGAACTTCGGCGCGGTGCAGCCTTCGAGATACGAAACGTGCGAACCTTCTTCAGCGACGATCAGAGTTCGCTCAAACTGTCCCGAATCCGCGTTGTTGATGCGGAAGTAAGTCGAAAGCTCCATCGGACAGCGAACACCCTTCGGGATGAAACAGAAACTGCCATCCGAGAAAACCGCGCTGTTCAGCGCCGCGAAGAAGTTATCGTTTGTCGGCACGACCGAACCGAGATACTTCTTCACCAGCTCCGGATAGTCTCTGATCGCTTCCGTAAACGAACAGAAGATCACGCCGTGCTTTTTCAGTTTTTCCTTGTAAGTCGTTGCCACGGAAACGGAGTCGAACACAGCATCAACGGCGACGCCGGCCAACTGCTTCTGCTCCGTTAAAGGAATGCCGAGTTTTTCAAACGTCCGCAGCAGCTCGGGATCGACTTCGTCGAGACTCGCTTTAGTCACCTTCTGTTTCGGCGCGCTGTAGTAAATGATGTCCTGGTAATCGATCTTGGGATAAGAGATGTTGGGCCAGTGCTTCGGTTCAGTCATCGTCAGCCAATGACGAAAAGCCTTCAGGCGAAACTCCAGCATCCACTCGGGTTCGTTTTTCTTCTCGACGATCAGACGAATAGTGTCTTCCGTTAGACCGCGCGGGATCACATCCGACTCGATATCTGTAACGAAGCCGTATTTATATTCCTGTTTGCTTAAAAGTTCTGCTGTACTCATCTTCTAAACTCGATTGTCCTTCGGTTTGACCCCTTGAATCTGATGCAATAACGCGTCGACGTTTGCTTCGGTGCCCAACAACTGCGACAGCGTGATGTCGGCGAGCGCGTTATCGACGATCTGGTGCAACTCGATGATCACCGGACGAATGCCGCAGTCGCCCGTATGCACACACGCATCGAGCACACCCGCGTAACTCTTGCAATGCGACTCGGCTGGTTCGCCTTCCAAAACTCTGATTACCTGGTTGAGGCGAATCTGCGACGCCGGCAGCGCGAGCGAGTAGCCGCCTTTGATACCGCGCGTCGACTGAACCAGTCCGGCCTTGCTCAGGATCCACATCAGTTTCCCGGCGTTGGCGGTAGAGATTCCTTCAAGGTTGGCGAGTTGTGAAAGCGTCAGCGATTCGCCGATGGTTTCAGCACGCGCCAACTGGAGCAGGCAGCGTAAACCGTATTCTTCTTGAGCCGAGATCTTCATCTAACTTGTTAACCGCGGGCAGCTTAACCTAAACCTTACTTTTAAGTCAAGATTAGAGGCGGTGATCGTCTCGCCCTTCAGTCCGCGCCCTTGTCGCGGACTCTTATTCCTCTCCGAAGGCCTCAGCCTTGGGCGCTTTTGACTACAGCTTGAATTCGAAATCGAGATAGCCGGCGAGCCGGACTGGCCGGTTGCCGACGACTGACGGCGGGAATGTCCAGGCGCGAGCTGCCTCTTCAGCCGCTGTCCGCAGGAGCACGGGGCCTTCTGAGTTGGTCACCCAAACCTTGCCGTTTTCGTCAATGATGGCAAATACGCGCACGGTGCCGGTAACGTTATGGTTCTTGGCTGCGGGCGGATAATTGGGCGTGACACGTTTGGTTTCGCGCCCGCTTAAAGAGCCGGTGCTGATGAGTTGCGGCTCAGCAGTGGTCGTGGTTGTTGGTTGAGGGCTCGGCGTCGGTGTTGGCGCAGTGGTTGTGGCCGCGGGGCTTTGTGTCGCGCCGGCTTTCGGAGTTGCAAACGGGTTGGGGATTCTGGAGGTGACGGCGTCGAGGGCCGACGAACGGCCGAGTGATGCGACCTGAATCTGTGACGCGGCCATCTTCTCTCGCGCAAGTAAGAACTCCGTCTGCCACTTGGCGCGATCTTCGTCGTTGCGCGCGAGCGATGTGCGCATGCTGAGCACGTCTTCAAGCAATGCAAGTGATTCGTAAGTACGGCCTGGTTCTTTCGAAATCTCGTTGGCTTGCGCGATGACACGTTCCAGCAGGCCGCGCACGCGTTCCAGATCTGTCGCTGCCTCGACTGGAAGGTTCGTGTCGCTCGGATTGAGACCGAAACTGCGATAACGAGCGAGATGCGTTCTGATGCCGTTGACGGTCTGACCGGCAGCCGCGAAGTATGTACGGAGCGATTCGTCTTTCTGCGCGGCGCGTGTTTGAAAAGTCTCTTCGAGTAGCGATTGAGAGCGTCCGTAGTTACCGTCTTCCAGGTAAATCCCGAGCAGCATCAATGTCGCCACATTGCGGAGCGCCACGTCCTTGACGGACGCGCGCACGTTTTCCAACTCAGTCGCGGCAGCCTGTAGCTGATGAACCGCGGCGAGCGCGCGTGCGCGTTCCATACGGGTCAGGACGGAGTTGGTGGCGGCCTCTTCGCTGGAGCCAGTCGACTGCCCCACCGCGGAGACGGATGCGATCAGGAGAAGAATTGTCGGGAGGATTCCATGGATGTAGGGGCGATAACTGTAAAAAGAACTCAAATTGTTGGACTCCTGGAACACAAAAGCGAGCCTAACGCTCGCCTACAATTTTTATCATTTTGCCGACCCTATTATGGCCGCAGAGGGCAAATGAGGCAAGAGGTCCCAGTTTTTACTTCAGGGGAGTCTCTCTCCAAGGTCCTGTCCCGAGAATTTCCTGTCGCGTGGCATAGCTTCATGTATGGCCGCGAGACTTAGCGATAATGTTCCATCATTGTTACGTGAGAGAACCCAAAATTTGGCTGTTGGACTTTTATTAACCACGCCATTCAGGACCGATCGCAAGGTGCTGTCTGATACATTCAGCGAAAATTCGCGTCCGATTTGAGGAATATAGAAACCACTAAAACTGGGCTCGCGGTAGGTGACTCCAGACGCAACCAGCAATCTATTCACTTCTGGTGTTGCGATTAACGACTCGGCGAGATTGGAACAGCTTGTCTCCGGTTTAATTTGAAAGGCGTTGATTCTGGTTTCCAGCAGATTCTGCAACAGAAAA
>DASUPR010000038.1:0-11044 GCA_036281015.1 Pyrinomonadaceae bacterium | reverse complement strand
TCTTCCGCTTCGTAACCGGCGAGTGGTACGCCGCGACACTGTTCACCTTCGCCACTGTGTCGATCGCCGGCGGCCTGGGAATCTATTTCTGGGCCAAGTCAATTCTCCCTTCTTCACAGGCGATGTGGGCGAGCTTCATCTACGCCTTCGCGCCGTATCACCTGAACCAGCTCTATCAGGCGACGATGCTGGCTGAATGGGCCGGCAGCGCCGTGCTGCCGTTTGTGTTCGCGTTTCTGGAACGCGTTTGTGTTCGCGGCAAACGAAGTGACGTCGCCGGTCTCGCGGCGTGTTACGCACTGCTCGTGCTCACGCACCTGCCGTTGACGGTGATCGCTTCGCTGGCGATGCCGGTTTACGCGTTCGTGCGCATGGAACGTGGACGCCGCGTGCAAACGCTCGCAAAGCTAACAGGCGCCGCGGCACTCGGTCTGTGCGCCAGCTCGATCTACTGGGTGACGATGGTTTCCGAGATGCGCTGGATCGGCATCAATGACGTCGAGCACGACGCGTCTGCCGATTATCGTTTTAATTTTCTTCTCTCAACGCTCTCGCCCGACAACCTGAACGTCTGGTGGATGAACATCCTGATCGTGATGACGTTGCTGCTGGCGGCGCCCGTGGTTCTTTTAATCCGCCGTGTTGTCTGGAGCGATCGTCCGGAGTTGAGACCAATCGCGGCGCTGACGGCGTTTGCGTTGTTTATGGCCATGCCGTTGAGCCGTCCAATCTGGGACCTGCTCGCGCCGTTGCAGCAAACACAGTTTCCCTGGCGCTGGATGGCCTTGATCACGATCGGCATGGCGCTGCTGACGACGGCGGCGATACCGCTCTTGAATCGGTCTGCTCAAAGCGGACCACGCATCAAGCAACTCGTGATTCTCGGCGCGATCGGTGTCTCAGTGGCGTTTAGTCTTTCGCACATCGTTCGCGAAGCTCATTTTCTTTCTCCGCATGATTTCGACAGCACACTCAGCGACGTGCGCGGCAGCGCGAGCGTGAATTACTGGTTTCCGATCTGGGCCAGCTCGAAAACTAAATCGATGCCCGTTGCCGTCGAGGCCGGCGATCGTGCAGTGACAGTGCAAACGTGGACGCCGGAAACGAGACATTTCTCGGTGGCGGCAGGTAGCGCGGTCGAAGCACGAGTCAAAACGTTTTATTACCCACACTGGGCCGCGACGAGCGGGCAGCAAACGTTAAGCACGCGACCGGCGGACAACGGCGTTCTGTTGATCTCACTGCCGCCTGATGCCGTGTCGGTTGATCTCGCGTTTCAGGAACCGCGTCGCAGCCGCGTCTCATCGTTCGCGAGCCTCGCGGGAGTTCTGTTTATCGGATTTCTCGCAGCGCCGTTTCGGAGGAGACAACGACGATGAGTACCGCAAATGCAATGTGGCAGGCGCGGCTCGAGCTATCCGAACGCCGGCAACAGCAGCACTACGACGAGATCTCCGCCGCTTACGAAGCGCACTACAGCGACGAGTGGAGCGTCGCATACCGGCGGCGGTTCATTTACGAACCGATGTTTGAAGGTCTGAATCTCTCCGGCATGAACGTGCTCGACGCGATGTGCGGCAGCGGTCAAACGACCGAATACCTGCTGGAGCACGGCGCGAACGTCACCGGGCTCGACATCTCTAACGAAGTGATCGAAACGTTTCAAACACGCTGGAACAACGCGACCGCAGTCAATCGTTCCCTTTTGGATTCCGGTCTTCCCGACAACGCTTTCGATTGCGTCGTGATCGTCGGTGGTTTGCATCACATTCACCCGCACGTGAAACGCGCCGTGACAGAACTGCATCGCGTTCTGAAACCCGGCGGCTATCTCTGTTTCATGGAGCCTCACAGTAATTCGTTCCCCGACCTGGTGCGACGCGTTTGGTATCGCTTCGATCGTTTCTTTTCCGACAACGAAGCGTCGATCGATGTCGAACGGTTGCAACAGGACTTTCAGTCGAAGTTTGAACTGAAGCAAGTGAAGCATCTCGGAAACGTCGCCTTTCTGCTCGTGCTCAACTCACTGATCTTTCGCTTGCCGCACAGTGTGAAGAAACTCATGGCGCCGTTTCTGCTCCGCGTGGAGCCGCTTTTGAATCGACTGCAAACGAAACTCACTTCATGCTTCGTTGTTACGCAGTGGCAAAAACATTAATTTCTGTGCACAGTCGTGCAATTTGTGATTAACTCGTGGCCGTGGACCGAGACAGAGCCGTATGGCGCATAACCGCTATAGCTCGTAACGCCTTTCGCGAAGCAGTACGCGATCGTGTGCTCTACAACCTGGTCCTGTTTGTGCTGCTGTTAACCGCAGCCGCGATCTTCATCGGCGAGTTGTCGGGTGGACAAGAGCGCAAGATCATCGTCGATCTCGGACTCAGCGCGATGCTGTTGTTCGGAGTCTTCATCGCGATCTTTGTGGGCGTGGGTCTCGTCTACAAAGAGATCGAGCGCCGCACGATCTATGCGATTTTTTCCAAGCCTGTCGGCCGCGGCGAGTTTCTCGTCGGGAAGTATCTCGGGTTGTGTTTGACGTTGCTGGTCAACGTCGTCGTGATGGGACTAGGCATTTCCCTCGCGCTGATCTACGTGAGCCGTGGTTGGGATCCACTCATCATCCATCTGTGGCCCGCAGTGCTGTTGATTTACCTCGAACTGATGATCCTCACGGGCGTCGCCCTGCTCTTCTCGTCGTTCTCTTCTCCGGCACTCTCCGCGCTGCTGACGTTCTTCATCTTCATCATCGGCCACTTCAGCGCCGATCTGAAGTCACTTTCGGCATCGCTCGGAAGCACGGGCGCGCGCTGGTTATTCACCGGACTCTATTACCTGCTCCCGAACCTCGCAAACTACAGCTACATCACTCCCACTGCTCACGGGCGCTCACCGTCCGCGGGTTTTGTAGCTTCCGTCGGGGTTTATGCAGTGGTGTACATCACGGTCATCCTCGCTGTCGCAACGCTGGTTTTCAGCCGGCGAAATTTCAAATAGCTGAATGAACGACCGCACCAAAACTCTCAGCCTCGCGTGCGTCGTGGTGATTGGAATGATCACCGCGGTGATGCTGTCGCGGTTTATCGACGCGCGGCGCCCGGCAGTCGACGCCAACGCGGCCGCTGACGAGAGTCTTTACCTGAACGCAAAAACAGCGAAAAGAATCAGTCTCGGGTTCAACGGTTTGGCTGCCGACTGGTACTGGATGCGATCGCTCCAATACGTCGGCCGCAAGATCATGAACTTCGATGAGAGTATTCCGTTGGACGATCTGAACCAGCTCAATCTGAAACTCCTCGCCCCGTTACTCGAGAACGCAACGACACTCGATCCGGAGTTTCTCGATCCTTACGAATACGCAGCCGTGGTCCTGCCCGCCATCGACGTGAACGAAGCGATTCGACTCACGCGCAAAGGTATCGACGCGAATCCGAACTCGTGGCGGCTCCATCAGCATCTCGCCTACATCTACTGGCAACAACACGATTACGCCGCGGCGGCGGAAACTTATGGACGCGGCGCACAGTTGCCGGGCGCGCCGTATTGGATGGAAGCGATGAAAGCGCGCATGACGGCGGAAGGTGGCAGTCGCGGGACCGCGCGGGAGATCTACAAGCGCATGATCGAGCAATCGACGGACGAGAAAGTGAAAGACATGGCGCGAAAGCGTTTGATGCAGCTCGATTCTTTCGACCAACGCGATCTACTGCGCAAGCTGTTCGCCGGTTATCAAGCGCGTACCGGTCGTTGTCCTGATGATTGGCAGGAGATGGGAGCAGTGTTGCGTGCCGTGCGCGCTCCGCTCAACGCGTCCGGTGCACCGCTCGATCCGGCAGGCGCGCCTTACGTGTTGCAGCCGGGCAAGTGTGAAGTTGAACTGAGCAAGGAAAGCGAAATCCCGTTCAAGTAAGAATATGCCCGCAGTTGAGATTACAAACTTAACCAAAGACTACGAAGTCGGCTTTTGGCGCAAGCGCAAAGTGCGCGCACTCGATGACCTCTCGCTTTCGATCGACGAGGGCCAGATATTCGGCTTTCTCGGCGCGAACGGCGCCGGCAAAACGACGACGCTGAAACTCTTGATGCGTCTGATCTTTCCGACGGCGGGCAGCGCTCGTATTCTCGGCCACGATATCCAGGACGTGCGCATGCACCGCCGCATCGGTTACCTGCCCGAGAATCCTTACTTCTACGATTACCTGACGGCTCGCGAACTGCTCGAATACTGCGCGCAACTGTTTGGCTCTCCCGCCGCCGAACGCCGCAAACGCGCCGCCGATCTGCTCGCGCGAGTCAAGCTCGACGAAAAACGTTGGGACACGCAGTTGCGAAAGTTCTCCAAAGGCATGCTTCAGCGCGTCGGGCTGGCCCAGTCGCTCGTAAACAATCCGGAGATCGTCTTTCTCGACGAACCGATGAGCGGACTCGATCCCGTCGGACGAAGAGAAGTGCGCGACCTGATCGCGTCGCTGCGCGGCGACGGAAAGACCGTCTTCATGTGTTCGCACATTCTTTCCGACATCGAAGTGCTTTGCGATCGCGTCGCCATTCTCAAACGCGGCCGGTTGGCCCAGGTCGGCGCTCTCGACGAACTGCGGCAGCGTCGTGACGATCCGCATCAGATGGAAGTGCTGGCCACGGGCGCCGATGCTGCAACGTTGAAACAGCATCTGCCGAACGGCGCGATCACGCCGACGCCGAGCGGTCTGCGAATCGAGATCGCCGCAGAGAACGAGATCGAAGGTGTGCTGGCTGCTTTGCGGAAAGCGGGCGGTAAGGTTGTTTCAATTCAGCCGATCAAACAGTCGCTGGAAGAACTATTTCTGGAATAGTTACTCTTTGAACTTCACCGCGACGACTTCCATCTTGATGTTTGCGCGGTCGTCCGTGTCTTTCATTCCTTCCAACATCATCGTCACCGGCATCGTCTTGTTTGGCGCGAGCTCGGCCTGACGTGTGGGAATCATAATCACCGTGCGTTCCTTGACCGGTTGGTTCCCATGGTCCACCACGGCGCCTCTGATTTCCAGACCAATCAAAGTCTTGTTACTAAGGTTGCGCACGGTCGTGTTCAGACTCATGACGGTATCGCCAAGCGCGCGCTTCGCTTCAGTTGCTTCCGGCTCGTCAAGCACGACTTGCGTTCTGTACTGCGCGAACTCCGGCGAGCCCGCGCGGATCGCACCCTCGAGTCTTGCTTCGCCACTTCCGGACGATCCACCCGCTCGCATGAGCAGGTAAAAGAAGAGTGCAATGACAACCGCTGCGGCCACAGCGACGACGATGATTAGTGTTTTACGCGACTCGGGTTCTTCGAGACGGCGATCTTGAACTGCCATAGTGAACGAATTTTACTTGCCTAGCTCGTGCACAATCAATTCTTCAAGCTCGTTGAAGTCGATTGGCTTGGTAATGTAACTGTTGCAGCCCGCCTCAATCGCCTCGGCTCGAAAGTCGGAAGTGTCGTGCGCCGAAACGGCGATGATGGGAGTTTTCTGACACTTCGGGAGCTTGCGGATCAGGCGCGTGGCCGCCAGACCGTCGATCATCGGCAGGCTCAGGTCCATCAAAATTAGACCAGGACACTCTGCCTCGGCGATGCGGACCGCCTCTTCGCCGTTGGTGGCTTCCACCACGCGATAGCCACTCATCTCCAACAAACGCCTCATCATAAAGCGGTTGTCTTCCGTGTCCTCCACCAGCAATACCGTCACTTCCTCACCCTGCGTTGTCATGCGTTTCGGTGCTCCCACGTCAGGTAAAAAACGGGTCCTGACCACACCTGAGTCCTTCCAAGTTATTGATTTTACTGTATCACTAGAATACGCGCGCCTTTTTTGTTAACATCCCGCATCGAAACGCAACACCCAGGGATCGACGGCAAGCGTTCAATTCGTACACTCGGGCAGTTGTTGAATCCCCCTCCCCCGGCGGCCCCCAAGAAAGAGTTTGTAGAGCGACGCGTCCGATGAAGGTATCAATGTCGAGAATGGAAGACAGTGAGACGCTTCAAGACCTCGGTCGAGCTTCAATTCAAATCGTTCATGATCTCAAAAACCAGCTCAATGGTCTCAAACTCTATGCCACGTTTCTGCGGCGCCGGATCGAGAAGGGTGAACGGCCCGAAGACGAGCGGGAAACGATCGCGAAGTTGATGGCGGGATTGGACCGGGCGGCGAGTGATTTGGCAACTATCGTCGAATACGGGCGGAAGATTGAGTTGAAAAAGCAGCCGGGGTTTGAGGTGCAGAAAGTGTTACGCACGGTTTGTTCGACGTTCGAGGCCCCGGGTGCTGAGATCGTTGTGGATTCGAGTTCAGACTCGGTTCAGGGCAGTTTTGATCCCCTGAAACTGACTGATGCGTTCAAGTGGATCTCCGCGGCGGCGATTAAGAACCGCCTGGAACCTGAAGACGGGCAGGGAGCGGAACCGGTTTCCGTAAAAATAGCGGCTGTTGACAGCCAAGACGCAGTAATTGAATGGTCCGGGCTACGCAAAATCGATCACGATCCGTTTCACTCGTTTATGGGCAGTGAAGAGATCAGGTTGGCGTTAGCGGCAAAAATTATCGAGGCCCATGGCGGGTCGGCGAAACTCGCGGAAGATCGTTTTGTAGTGCAACTTCCGCTTTCAGAATAATCCCCGATTAATAGTCATTATTGAAGGAGCAAATTGATGGGCCCTCAAGGCACGGCGACTTCCAGAGAGGAGAATAAGGTGGAAAACAAAGAGGTGCGGATTCTTGTTGTAGACGACGAGCCGACGATGGCGGATTCTCTGCGGCAGAATTTTATTGAAGAAGGTTATTCGGTAGATACCGCGGCTACCGGAGCAGCGGCCATCGATCTCTTCGACCAGGGTGGACATCATCTGGCAATCTGCGATTTGCAATTACCGGACATGGACGGGCTTGAAGTTTTGCGTCACATGAAAGACGCGCGACCGACAACGGAAGTGATCGTCGTCACGGGTTATGGCTCGGTGCAGAAGGCTGTCGAAGCGACCAAGGCCGGCGCGTTTTTCTTCGTCGAAAAGCCGTTTGACTTTGAAGAGCTGCAACTGCTCGTCGATAAGGCACTCGAACGCCGCGAGCTCGTTGCGGAAACGGCAAACATGCGGCGCCAGCTTTCAACTCGTGCCGAGTATTTCAATATCATCGGCTCGTCGAAGCCGATGCAGCAGATTTATGAGACCATCGAGTCAGTGGCGAAGTCAGACGCGAATGTTCTGATTGTTGGCGAGTCGGGCACGGGCAAGGAGTTGATTGCGAACGCCATTCACTATCAATCGTTGCGCTCGAAGAAACCGTTCATCAAAGTGAATTGCGCGGCGCTGCCGAAAGAGCTGATCGAATCCGAATTGTTTGGCCATACGAAAGGCGCGTTCACCGGCGCACACGCGGACAAAGAAGGTTTGGTCCAACACGCCGCCGGCGGCTCGTTGATGCTCGACGAAATCGCCGAAATGCCGATCGAGTTGCAACCGAAACTCCTGCGCGTGTTGCAGGAAAGAAGTTATCGCAAGATCGGATCGGAGAAGACTTACGCCGTCGACTTCCGGCTCGTGTGTTCGACCAATCGTCCGCCGGCAGACGCGATTCGCGACGGACTGCTGCGCGACGACCTCTTCTATCGCATCTCGACCATCACGATTCACGTCCCGCCACTCCGCGAGCGCAATGAAGATATTCAACTTTTGACTGAGCATTTCCTCCACATGTATGCTCAAAAATACGAACGCCCGATCACGGGTGTTTCGCAAGCCGCGTATCAACGTTTGTTCAGTCACGCCTGGCCGGGCAACGTGCGCGAGTTGCAGAATGTGATCGAGCGGGCGGTGTTGTTAGCGAAGGACAAACAGATCGAACCGATCGATCTGCCTTTCGACAACGGCACGGTGCCGGAAGGCACGTCAGCCAACGTTCAGTGGGACGTTCCACCAAACATGACGCTGGAAGACATCGAGCGGCTCGTGATCGAGCGCACGCTTCAGCGCACGGGTGGAAACAAACAAGCGGCTGCAAATCTTTTGGGCATCTACCGGCCGCGCCTTTACAGCAAGATCAGAAAATACAATATCGATGTGCCATCGTTGGTGTCAGCGTAAGCGATAGTCGCTTGCGGTTCGTCGCCTAAATGTCTACCCGCTTATCCCCCTCTTCCAATAGCATCCGCCTGCGCGGTCTCGACGCGCTGCGCGGGATGGCTGCTATGGCCATCGTGCTCTATCACGCGACGGATCAGAGCCAGGCGGCCCTGCCGAATAACCTGCTCTACTATCCGGCGCGGTTGGTCCAGCTCGCGAGCTCGCAAGCGTACATCAGTGTATTTCTGTTCTTTGTAATTTCCGGTTTCTGTATTCACTTGCAATGGGCGCGTGCTCGCGCTGCCGGTGAAGAGCCGAACATCAAATTTGGCGCGTTCTGGAAACGGCGCATCCGGCGGTTGTATCCGCCGTACGTGATCGCGCTCGCGCTTTATCTGCTGCTTACGGCTTGGACCATCGGTCTCGACGTGACGCGCTTCTTCGTTTACGACATCGGCATTCACTTGCTGATGCTTCACAACCTCGACTCGCACACGGCCTATTCCATCAACGGCATCTTCTGGACACTCGCGATCGAGGAGCAACTTTATCTCGCTTACTTTTTGTTGCTGTTCTTACGCGCGCGCTGGGGTTGGACCGTGACGCTGGCTGTGTGTTTGCTGGCGCGAGCGGGTTGGATGGTGTTTGGTCATGTCGTGTGGCTCAAGACGGGATTCGGTCTTCCCGTGCCGGAGTCCGCGGCGGCGCACTGGTTTACGTGGGCGCTCGGCGCAATCGCTGTCGAGGCGATGTTTGGTCTGGTGAAGCTTCCGAACTGGGCGCGCGATCTGCGTGTGGCGACAGTGCTGATCATTCCGGCGTCGGTAATCTCAGCCTACTTGCCGGTGATTCCGAAAGACACGCCGCTTCACGACGTGAGCTGGTTCTTGATTCATCCGTTGTGGGGGTTGGGATTTTTCGTCGTCGTCAACCGGATCGTCGTGTCAGAACAGAGTTGGATACGCCAGGTCAGGCTGCCGTCGTTGATTTCGATCTTTGCGACGCTCGGGATCTTTTCGTATTCGATTTACCTGACACACGAGTTGATGATCATGCAGTCGTGGCGCTGGATTAATCCGTCGCACTTGCAACTCGTAAACGTGTTTCTGGTCGTCGTCCCTGCGACGATCGTCTTTGCGTGGGTCTTCTTCTGGTTTTGTGAGAAGCCGTTCATGGTACGCCGTGGTGTGACCACCGCACCAGTGAATGGTTCGCTCAGTTCCGTCATGACATTTGTTAAGGAGGGTTTTCCATCACGTGCGTTTCTTACCACTCTTCGCGCTCGTTTCAACGCTCGCTTACACCGCGTCTCAGGTACCGCAGAACCCGACACCGAACCAGCAACAGCAACAGGCGCCGTTGGCCCAACCCCCCGCCTCGCCAACACCTACGCCGATAGTATTGCCGTCGCCGACGGTCAAAATTGACGCTTACCGCGTTCCTGCGGGACGCATCATCGGCGCCGCGCTGACTAACAACACGGCTTACACGAGACTCGGTCATTTAACCGATCGCATCGGTCATCGTCTCAGCGGTTCCGCGAACTTGGAACGTGCGATCGCGTGGGCCATCGCGGAGATGAAGAAAGACGGTTTGGACAACGTGCGCGCCGAGAAGGTGATGGTGCCGCATTGGGTTCGCGGCCAGGAGAGTCTCGAGATGCTCGCGCCTCTGCCGACGAAGTTGTCGCTGCTCGGGCTCGGAAACAGTGTTGCGACGCCTGCGACAGGCATCACTGCTGACGCGGTCGTGGTGCGTAACTTTGCCGAACTCGATGCGCTTGGTGAAAAAGTGCGCGGGAAGATTGTGGTCTACAACGCGCCGTTTACAAATTACGGCGCGACCGTGCAGTACCGTTTGAATGGCGCTTCGCGCGCTGCGCGCTACGGCGCGGTGGCGGCGCTGGTGCGTTCGATCACGCCGACCAGTCTGCAAACGCCGCACACCGGCGCGATGAATTACGATCCGCAACAACCAAAGATTCCGGTTGCGGCGATCACGATCGAAGGCGCGGAGTTGTTGCAGCGCACTTACGATCGTGGCGATCAGATTTCTTTGCGTTTGAAGATGGAAGCCAAGTTTTTGCCGGATGCTGAGTCGGCGAATGTGGTTGCGGAATTGAAAGGGACTGAGCGGCCGGATGAGATCGTTTTGATCGGCGGTCACTACGACTCGTGGGACGTGGGCCAGGGCGCGCATGATGATGGCGGAAGTTGTATCGCTGCGTGGGAAGCGATCAGGTTACTCAAAGAGCTTGGCTTGCGCCCGCGGCGCACGATCCGCGTCGTGCTCTTCACTAACGAGGAAAACGGACTGCGTGGCGGTAACGCCTATCGCGACGCACACCGCGACGAGCTTTCAAAGCACATCATCGCGATCGAGGCTGACTCGGGCATCTATCGCCCCGAAGGATTCGGTCTCGCGGCAACGGCGCCGCTGCTCGTTCGCGCAAACATGACGGAGATCGGGAAGCTACTGGCAGGAATCGATTCGCACAGAATCGCGGCTAACGGAGGCGGCGCGGATATCGGTCCGATCATGCGTGCGGGTGTGGTGGGCGCAAATCTCGACGTCGAGGGTTCGCGTTACTTCGACATCCATCACACGGAGTCTGACACGTTGGACAAGATCGACCCACGCGATCTTTCGCTGGCCGTGGCTACGATGGCCGTCATGGCCTACACGATCGCTGACATGCCGGAACCGTTAGCAGGCGTGGCAAACTAAGTGGCTTTTCTTTTATTGGCTTTAATCCAACTCGTAGGTCGCTACGCTAGTGGGCGTCTCGAAACAGCGGACCTTGTAAATCTGAACACGGTCATCGCCCACGCGCGACGACACGCGTTCGAGCACGTACTTCGCGAGGTTCTCGGCCGACGGCTGCAACTCGTCAAACGGCGGCAACTCGTTGATGTTGCGGTGGTCGAGATACGTCACGACCTCATCCGCCGCCGCTTTCAA
>DASUPR010000037.1:0-4267 GCA_036281015.1 Pyrinomonadaceae bacterium | reverse complement strand
AGCTTGGCCAGGTCGCTGTAGAGTTGCGCGGCTTCGTCGAGGTTGCCGTCACTCTCTTTCGCCTGGGCAAGGGCGAATTTCGATAGTGCCGCGACCTCCGGAACGCTGCTGTTCGAGAGTTCGCCCAGCTCAGTCAAGCCTTTGGGGCGGTCGACAAGCAAACGGTTCGAGGCGATGAAATAGCGGGCTTCCGAGCGATATGGGTCGCCATACTTGGCTGCGACCTTCTCAAACTCCTCGATGGCGCGCTGCGCGCGGTCGTATTCGCTGCCGAAAGAGGGTTCCGTGCTGCCCGCGATCGGGGTCGGATTGATACCGGCGGTGGAAATCGTGATCGCCCGGCCGAGCGCCTGACTGGCTTCGTCAGCCTTCTTATTACTCCATCTAACAAAGACTAAAACCAGGACGCCGGCCAGGATCACGCCGCCCAAAGCGTACAGGATCGTGCGTCCCTTCCCCTCCAGCAACTCGCCGAGGCGGTCGAAGAAGCCCATTGTTGTATCGCGGAAGCGGTCGTGTCGCAGTTGCCGAACCCGCTTTTTGTTGTACTTTGCCACTTGGTTCCCTCTTGCAAGCCAATATAGTCGGCTGCGTTCTCTTGGGTGTATGATTAGCGAAATTGTCACTCTAATGTCGCGTCGGAAAAGTTGTCAACCGTGAACGCATCTAAGACCTGGGCGTGATTTGACACACGATGGAATTTTTTTGGGAACAAATACGGCAGCGCGGGTGTCTAAGCGGTTGCCTGTCCGGGAATGGGCAAGATTTGTTGAATGCTCTGGTTCCCGCCCCAGGGGGTGATCAGTGAGCTACGGAGAGCCAATAGCCCTCCGCGGGCAAATTGAAATGGAGCAGGTTGCTCCGGCGACCCTGGGCGAGGCGCGGGCTCAGATAGAGGCCCAGTTCGTTGAAAGATTGAAGCGCGGTGACTCGGCGGCCTTCGAGACACTCGTTCACGAGCGCTCGGGTGAGATTTACGGGTTGCTTTACCGCCTGACCGAGAGCAGCGAGGAAGCCCGCGACCTGACGCAGGAAACGTTCTTGCGGGCGTTTCAGAGCATCGGTCACTTTCGCGGCGAGTCGGACCTGCGCACCTGGATTTATCGCATCGCGATCAACCAGGCGCGCAACCGGTGGCGCTGGTGGCGCAGGCGGCGACGTGATGTGACGGTCTCGATCGACGCGCCCCAACCTAACGGAACGGCATCGTTGATTGAGACGCTCAAGTCGGACAACGACCGCAATCCGGAGACGGATGCCCTGGCTCACGAGCGCGAGCGGGCGCTGCGAAAAGCACTCAGTTCTTTGAAGCGCGTTTATAGAGAAGCTGTAGTGTTAAGAGATATTGAGGGGTTCGCGTACGAAGAGATAGCAGTAGCGCTCGATATAAGTGTTGGAACGGTTAAATCCCGACTCGCGCGTGGACGTCAGGAACTCCGGCGTAAGCTGGAAGGATCTTTGTAATTGCCGATTGGGATCAGGATGGCTGACCCGCCCCGGCTCACAAAACTCGGTGCCAAATGGGTCGAAGTGAGGAAACGGCGGGATCAAAGGCTTCCGCAGTGGCATGAAGGGCGTATTGAAAACGTGGCCAGCAACACCCGTTGAAGCTCGCTCACTCAAGCCTGGAGGGGTTGCCCAGAACTTGTCGGAGTTGCTCTTTGTCGAAAGGGAGCAGCCGGGGTCGGCCAGCCATCCTGACATTGACGATTTGCGATTGCCGATTTTTCAGGCAAGAGCACTCGCCAGGCGCTCCCAACAATCGGCAATTGAAATTGGAAATGCCTTATGTTGTGCGAAGAAACCAGACAGTCGCTTTCACAGTACGTTGACGATTGTGTCTCCCTGCCCGCTCGGGTAGCGATCGAGGAACATCTCGATCGTTGTCCGGTGTGCCGGGATGAAGCGATTGAGCTGCGTTCGTTGAGGCGTAGCTTGAGTTTGTTGAGAGCGCCCACACCGCCTCAGAATTTGGCAGCAACAATCTCCGACGCGCTCGCGATTGAAGCAGCGGCTCAACGTCAGCAGCCGAATCCTTCACTGGGCCATCGCATACGACGTTTTGTCGAACCCTGGGTAATGCCTTACAGCGCGGGATCGTTTGCGTCAGTGGTCATGTTCTTCATGATGTTCGCGGCGCTTCGTCCGCACTTTGTGGCGTTGCGTGAAGCGGCGGCACAGCAACGCCCCGATGTGACGATGGTTCGGGCCGTACCTGGTTACGATCTTTACCAACCCGTCGGGGCAGGTCTGGCGGCCGAACGCGCTCCTTTCGCGGTTGTATCGCCCACTTTGAATCCGGGAGGCGCGTTGGCTGCGTTACGGGGGTCTTTTGCCCGTACGGATGCGGATCTCGATAGTGAGGATGACGACATGATCGTGGGCATCGACGTTTTCAGTAACGGTTACGCGTCGCTCGCCAATGTGGTTCAACCGCCACGCGACAAGCGCATGCTGGACGAGTTTAATTCAGCCTTGCGTAAGGACGCCGCCTTTGTCAAAGCCTCACTCGATCGCCGCCCCGACACGATGCGTGTTGTGTTTGCGGTGCAGAAGGTCGACGTAGACGAACGCAACTTCTAAGAACACTGCCAATTCCCACCGACGCAGCTCGAATCCCACCGACGCAGTCGGTGGTGACTTCATACACGACCTACACCAGCTACTCCTCAAGCTCGAATCCCACCGACGCAGTCGGTGGTCACTTCATACATAACCTAAACCAGCTACTCCTCAAGCTCGTCCCACCGACGCAGTCGGTGGTCACTTCATACACGACCTAATCAGCCGACGGCACATGAACAATCCACCGACTATGTCGGTGGGATTGAACCTCGCGTGCGCTTAGGTTTAGGTCAAGTCTGAAGCACCACCGACTACGTCGGTGGGATTCGCCAAAGCTGCCAGCGGATGAGAGACGTTAAGCTCGCTTGACGCACCGCACGGCGCATGCTAGCTTGCGGCTTCACCTGTTATCTATGATTCAAACAGCGTGAGACTCGCGAATGAGTCACGCGTGGTGAGTAACTTGACTGCAACGGCGCCGCAACTAAAAAAGACTCCACTCAATACCGCGCACCGCCAAATGGGCGGCCGCATGGTCGACTTCGGCGGCTGGGATATGCCCGTTCAATATCCCGCCGGCACTATCGAGGAACACCTCCGCACGCGAACGCACGCCGGGCTTTTCGACGTCTCGCACATGGGCGAGATCGAGGTCCGCGGTACCGACGCAATCGCGTTTGTGAACCGGCTGACTTCGAACGACGTCACCAAACTCGCCGATGGCCAGGCTCAGTACTCCGCGTTAACTACCGAAAAGGGCACCGTCATCGACGACCTGCTCGTTTATCGCCGGAGCGTCGATCATTTACTGCTGGTTGTTAACGCCAGCACTACCGACAAAGACTGGGAATGGATCAGTTCGCATCACGCCGGCGAGGCAGTCGAATTGAAGAACATCAGTGCCGATTTGTATCAACTCGCGCTGCAAGGTCCTGACGCCATCAAGATTTTGCAAAAACTGACCGACCTGCCGCTTTCCGAAATCAAGTATTACCATTTCACCACCGGCATAGTTAACGGCATCAACAGCATCGTCTCGCGCACCGGCTACACCGGCGAAGACGGTTTCGAAGTTTACGCAGCCGCAGAATTCGCAGAACAACTGTGGTCCAAAATCCTCGACGCCGGGAACTTCGGCACAGAAAGCGGCGTGCTGCCCTGCGGTCTCGCCGCTCGCAACACACTGCGGCTCGAAGCCGGCATGGCGCTCTACGGAAACGACATCGACGAGACCACCACGCTGTACGAAGCAAATCTCGGTTGGATTTGTAAGCTCGACAAGGGTGACTTCATCGGCCGCGAAGCGTTGGCCCAACAGAAAGCCGAAGGCGTGAAGCGAAGACTGGTCGGTTTCGAAGTTACCGACCGCGGCATCGCTCGCGATCACCAGGATGTAGTGATTTATGATGAGCGTGTGGGCCAGGTCACATCCGGAAGTCCCGCGCCGTATTTGAAGAAGAACATCGGGCTTGCCTACGTGCCAACCGAGTACGCAAACGTGGGCCAGGAGATCAATGTCGACGTGCGAGGCCGACTCGTACGCGCACAATTAGTGAAGACGCCGTTTTATAAACGAGCGAAGTAGAGACAGTAATAAAAACAATTAGCTGGAGGAACCATGGCAAACGTTCCAGAAGACTTACACTACAGCAAAGACCATGAGTGGGTCAGGGTCGAAGGCGATCAAGCCATCATCGGCATC
>DASUPR010000036.1:0-17995 GCA_036281015.1 Pyrinomonadaceae bacterium | reverse complement strand
TGACCGTCGCTATGCTTGAAACGCAAAGCGGACTGAATAAGTTGATCCAGATCGCAATCAAGGGTGCTCAGGAAGCTATTCATCGTCTTATCCCTTTCCTAAAGCACTCACAAAAAGATCGACCTCCGCAGTTTGCAGAGACAATGGTGGCAGCAAGCGCAGCACGCTAGGATTGCTCGACGTTCCGGTGATGATCTTGCGCCCCAGCAGCTTCTGATGAACGGGTGCGGCTTTGTCCGCGAACTCGATGCCGAGCAGGAAGCCGCGGCCGTGAACCGCGACGACCTGGTCCACTTCCGTTAACCGCTCACGCAGGTACGCTTCAACAGTTTTCACATTCTCGAGCATCTTGTCGGCTTCGATCGCTTCGAGTGTCGCAGTCACAGCCGCCATCGCCAACATGCCGCCGCCAAAGGTCGTGCCCAGATCGTTCTCCTTGATGTGTGACGCGATCTCTCCGTTAACGAGACACGCGCCAACCGGAACGCCGCTCCCAAGCGCTTTCGCCAGCGTGATCACATCAGGCACGACACCATCACCTGCTGCGCTGCCGGCAAAGAACCACTCACCAGTGCGTCCAACACCGGTTTGCACTTCGTCATAAATCAAAACGATGCCGCGCTCGTCGCACAACGCGCGCAGCGCACGATAAAAACCCGGCTCCGCCACACGCACACCGGCCATCGACTGGATCGGTTCCAGCATGATCGCGGCCACCGTGTCACCCGCCAGCGCGCGCACCGATTCGATATCGCCAAACTCCGCTTTCAAATGGCCCGGCACGTTTGGCTTGCCGATCTCGCGATACTTCCCGAGAAACGTCGCGCTGATCGCGTCCGCAGTTCGACCGTGAAAGCCGCCGGAGAAGGTGATGACTTGTTCGCGTCCGGTCGCCATGCGCGCCATGCGCATCGCGTTCTCGTTTGCTTCCGTGCCGGAGTTGCAGAAGAAAGCCTTCGTGAGTGACGCGGGCGCGATCGAAACGAGCTTCTCCGCCGCACGCGCGCGTGTGCTCGAATAGACGAGATTCGAATAGAACAACAACTGCTCCGCCTGCTCGCGAATCGCCTTCACGACGTGCGGGTGACAATGACCCGTGCCGGCCACGGCGTGTCCGCCGTAAAGATCCAGATACTTCTCGCCGTCGCTCGTGTAGATCCAGACGCCCTCGCCGCGCTCTGCGACGAGAGACATCTTCTTGTAGGTGGCCAGTTGAAACTGTTCCTCTTTTTGGACCACGGATTTCACGGATTTGTCCCTGCCAGAATAAGGCCGGTCTTCTCGTCGAGATCAAACATTAAATTCATGTTCTGTACTGCTTGTCCGGCAGCGCCTTTCACGAGGTTATCGATGGCGGAAAATACGACCACCTGCTTGCCGCGCGCAGCGAAACCGATGTCGCAGAAGTTGGTTGTCTTCACCCAGTTGATGTCCGGCGAACCATTGACCAGCCGCACGAAGAAAGAGTCGCGATAGTAATCGGCAAAGGTCTGGTGCAGGTCTTGCTCAGTTAGTTCGCGTTTCGCTTCGGCGTAGATCGACGCGAAGATCCCGCGCGACACCGGCAGCGAATGAGTCATGAAGACCAGTTCGTTGGTCCAATCGCCCACGTGACTGAGCTCCTGTTCGATCTCCGGCACGTGTTGGTGTGTGAACGGCTTGTACGCGTAGAACGAATTCATGCGCTGCGGATGATGCGTATTGGCAGCCGCCTTCGCACCCGAACCGGACGAACCGGTCTTCGCATCGACGACGACGCGGCCGGTCAACAAACCATTCGCAACTAGCGGCGCAAGACCGAGCAACGTCGCCGTGGCAAAACATCCGGGGTTCGCGATCAAGCGCGCGCCGCGTATTGCTTCGCGGTTTGTTTCGGTCAGGCCGTAGACGAAGTCGCGTTGCGCATCCATCGCCGAGTGCTGCAGTTTGTAGTGCTTTTGAAATAAGGATTCGTCCCGCAAGCGAAAGTCGCCTGAGAGATCAATTGCCTTGATTGACGACCCTAGACTCGGGACGATCGACATGGCCTGGCCGTGCGGGAGCGCGAAGAAGACGCAGTCCAGGTTGCTGAGCGAACCGATTTCTTCGGGTGCTTTGATAAAGCTTAGTTCGGTGAGCCCGTGTAGATTGCGGTGCACCTCACCGACGCGTTTGCCGGCGTGTTCGTTAGCGGTGACGAACACGACCTCCACGTTCGGATGGAACAGTAGAATACGGAGCAGCTCCGAGCCGCCGTAACCGGAACCACCAAAGATGCCAACTTTGAACTTACGTTGTGCTGACTGCATGGCTCTTTTCCACAGATGAAACGGATTTCATTACCACCTCGAACAGCGCCGCACCCTCGCGTCGCGCATTCGCCGCCGGCACCTGAAACTGCTCCTTGATGTAGTCCTCACCCATGCGCGAATCGGTCACCGAACCGGAGATCACGTTGACCTCCACGCCGCGCCGCCGCAGCAACTCGATCCCGCCCCACGCGCCGACGTAATCAGACGCACAGAAGACCAGCGCCGCCGTGGCTTCAAGCAGTTCGCGATCCGCGAAAATGGTATCCACGGAGTAACCGCCCAAAATCCCGTCTCCCAGTTCAATCACTATTAGGTCCGGGCTCACGCCGTTTAACTTAGCAACGATGGCTTTCGCTGTCGGCGCGAGATCTGCAACGTCAACCGTCGACGGCAATCCGCAATCGAGAAAACTCGCGGTCGCGATCGCGCCGTGGTCCGCCATGTTCAAGGTGTCGCGCAAACAAGCAACACCCGAAAGTTTCCCGGCCGCGACTTTCAATCCTGCACGCGTGGCCTGTTTGATCAACTCGGTCGCCGCGACAGTCTTGCCGCTGTTCATACTCGTGCCCGCGATCATCACGATCGGCGCTGTCTCGCCCAGATGAGTTCGCGGCATCAAGCACGCGTCGGCAATGTTCAGTACGTTGCCGTCCTGGTCGCACGCCAAACCGATCACTTCCAACTCAATCGCATCGCTCAAACTCGAGTGGTGTCCGGTGCAACGTCCGATCACGCCGCCCATATTCAAGAGGTGCAATTGATCCCCGCTCCTCACGGTTGGCGGAACATCGCCCACAAAACCCTTTAGCGCGCGGCGGCGACCCAACACACCGAGCAACAGATCGCCGGGATTGATCTTCGCCAAACGCCCGGTCGGCAACTCGAGCATGTTGTAAGTAGCGCTGTCGGTCAGCGCGCGCACCACCACCACGTCGCCCGCTTTCGGCGAAGCAGCAGACGAAACCATGGCCACGGTCTTTGTCAGTCGCAACGGCGACGTCGCCGATCCGATCTTGTCGACCTCAATAACCTTGATGTCGATAACGTTGATATCACTCATCGGTCACCTCCCAACCGCAGCCGCAGCGCGTTCAGCTTGATAAAACCCTCGGCATCGCGCTGGTTGTAAACCGTATCGGCTTCAAACGTCGCAATGCGCTCGTCGTAGAGCGAATGCGGCGAACGCCTTCCCACAACGATCGCGTTTCCGCGAAACAGCTTTAGCCGCACATCACCCGTGACCCGCGCTTGCGTGTCCTCGATCGTCTTGCGCAGCAGTTTGAACTCCGGCGCAAACCAAAAACCGTAATAAATGCTTTCGGCAAACTTCACGCCCAACGAATCGCGCAAGTGCATCACTTCGCGGTCGAGTGTGATCGACTCGAGCGCTCGATGCGCCGCGTGCAGGATCGTCACACCCGGTGTTTCGTAAACGCCGCGCGACTTCATCCCCACGAAACGATTCTCGACAAGATCGACGCGCCCGATACCGTGCTCGCCGCCGATTGCGTTTAGCGTCTCGAGCAGCGTGACCGGATCGAGCTTGCGGCCGTCGATCGCAACCGGCTCACCCTTCTCAAAAGAGATCTCAACGTACTGCGCTTCGGCGCGCGCGTTTTCCGGCGAGCGCGTCAATTGGAAAATGTTCTCCGGCGGTTCGGCCCACGGGTCTTCGAGAATCCCGCCTTCGTACGAGATGTGCATCAGGTTCGCGTCCGTCGAATACGGTTTCTCCGCCGTCGCCGTGACGGGAATCTCGTGCTGCTTCGCATACGCCATCAGATCTGCGCGGCCCTTGAATTCCCATTCGCGCCACGGAGCGATGACCTTGATGTCGGGTTGCAGCGCGTAATACGTCAGTTCGAAACGAACCTGATCGTTGCCTTTGCCGGTCGCGCCGTGAGCGACCGCGTCCGCGCCTTCCTTGCGCGCGATCTCAATCTGGCGCTTCGCGATTACCGGGCGCGCGAGCGACGTGCCCATCAGATAGACGCCTTCGTAAACCGCGTTTGCCTTAACCGCGGTCCACACGTAATCGCGCACAAACTCCTCGCGCAGATCTTCGACGTAAAGTTTCGACGCGCCGGTCGCGTGCGCCTTCTCTTCGAGACCGGACAACTCAGCGCCCTGGCCCACGTCCGCGCAGTAGCAGACGACTTCGCAGTCGTAGTAATCCTTCAGCCAGCGAAGCATCACTGATGTGTCGAGTCCGCCCGAGTAGGCGAGGACGATTTTTTTGATATCGGTCATTGAAAAAGTTCCCAAACCTGCTTGATTGTCGGCCGCTGCGACTTCGCGTCGCGCACGGCGATAAAGATCGTGTCTTCTCCGGCGATCGTGCCGACTACTTCCGGAAACGCGGCGGCGTCGATCTCCACCGCGACGGCGGAAGCGAGGCCCGGCAGCGTGCGTGCGACTACTAAACTGTCGCCCGCCTGGTCTAAACTCAGCAGTCCGCGTGCGGACGCGCCGTTGGCGCGCGGCAACGTGTAATGGCCGTGCTGTTTGACGATCCCGAGCTCTTCCAGATCGCGCGACACGCTTGACTGCGTGGCCGCGACACCGGCCCGTTCGAGCAGTGCGCAAAGGTCTTCCTGCGTGCCGATTGGCCTGGCTTGTATCAGGCCCAGGATCATTTGTTGCCGGTCTCGTTTATTCATAGAACTTGCATAAACAATGCATAGATGCATAAACTAGCACGCCAGTTGGTACGGGTCAAACAATGAGTGAGAAAAATCTTTGGGGTGGACGTTTCAGCGGCAAAGCCGATCCGGGCTTCGCGGAGTTCAACAATTCGTTTCGCTTCGATCGAAGGCTGTTTGAGGTCGATGTCAGGGCGAGTATCGCGTACTGCGCGGCGCTCGAACGCGCAGGAGTCGTGAGTCCCGCTGAGGCGAGCGCAATTAGGCGGGGATTGGAGGCCATAGCTGAAGAGGGCGTTGACGCAGGATCGAACGCAGAGGATGTGCATTCATTTGTCGAGGCCCGGCTGGTTGAGTTGGTTGGGGATGTGGGGCGCAAGCTGCACACGGGTCGCAGCCGAAACGATCAGGTGGCCACGGATTTTAGGCTCTGGATTCGTGAGGCGCTCTACGATTTGGATGGGTTGGTGCGCAGTGGGCAGACCGCGCTCGTGGATTTTGCGGAAGGGAATCGAGAGGTTGTCATTGCCGGTTACACGCACTTGCAGCGCGCGCAGCCGGTGCTGTTGGCCCACTGGTGTTTGGCTTACTTCGAAATGCTCGCGCGCGATCGCGAGCGCCTCGCGGAGACGCGTCGCCGCGTAAACGTGTTGCCGCTCGGTTCGGCGGCGCTTGCCGGCACTTCGTTCAACATCGATCGTGAGGCTTTAGCGGCGTCGCTGGGTTTTGAGGCTGTATCACGTAATAGTTTAGACGCAGTTAGCGATCGTGATTTCTGTGTTGAGTTCTTGAGCCACTGTTCCATCGTGATGGTCCATCTCTCGCGGCTTGCAGAAGACATCATTCTTTACGCGTCGACCGAGTTTGGCTTCTTCGCACTCGGCGACGCGATTGCCACCGGATCGAGTTTGATGCCGCAGAAAAAGAACCCCGACTCGATGGAGTTGGTACGCGGCAAAGCCGGACGCGTCTTCGGCGATCTCATCGGCACGCTGGCGATGCTCAAAGGACTGCCGCTCGCTTACAACAAAGACATGCAGGAAGACAAAGAAGCCGTCTTCGACGCGTTCGATACGGTGAGCTCGTGTTTGCAGGTGACGAGCACCGTCATGCACAACCTCACCGTCAACAAAGATCGCGCCCTCGCGGCCGCGTCGAGCGGCTACATGAACGCCACGGAGCTCGCGGATTACCTCGTCCGCAAAGGCATGCCTTTTCGGGATGCGCATGAGATGGTCGGCAAGATCGTTGTGCGCGCTATTGATCTCGGGAAGGAGTTGGATCAATTATCTATAGCCGAGTTTCGTGAGTTCTCCCCGCTTTTCGCGGAGGATGTCCACATTGCTCTCTCTCTCGAGCAAACGTTAAGGTCAAAGTCGCAAGTTGGCGGCACTTCACCGGAATTGCTCACGGCTGCGCTGACCCAAGCCCGCAAAACCTTAAAGGAGTAAAACTATGAGATACGCGACGTTGGTCCTGACCCTTCTGTTCCTCGTTTCTCTCTCCACAGCCGCTTCTTTTCAAAATCCACAGGAAACTCCCGCCAAGCCGCTCTACACGCCCACGGGCAAAGAAGCGACTTTAGTAGGCATGATCACTGCGGATGGCGAGCTCCCCAAGCCGAAGAAGATCGACATGACCGCTGATCCTGTTTGCGTCGAACTCAATCGCGGCAGGGCTGAAACTGACTTTGTGTTAACCAACAATCAGCAGTTGTTGAATGTCTTCGTCTACGTGAAAAGTGGTGAGCCGCTCAAGGCGTATCGTTTCGCAGTTCCTGAATCAGAGGTTGTATTGGAGCGCAAGAATTGCCGTTACTCACCTCACGTGCTTGGCATCCGCGTTGGGCAGAAGCTGTCGATCGTCAACAGCGATCCGACGATCCACAACACGCACCCGGTGCCCAAACTGAACCTCGAGTGGAACCAGACGCAAGCCATGGGAAGCGAGCCGATAGTCAAGGCTTTCAAGCGCCCCGAACAATTCATTCCCTTTAAAGACAATCACCATCCCTGGGAGAAGGCATATCTCGGCGTTTTCGACCACCCGTTTTTTGCCGTGAGTGACGCTTTTGGCAATTATGAAATCCGCGGTTTGCCGCCGGGAACGTACAAGCTCGGCGCCTGGCACGAAGCACTGGGAGAACAGGAGATCGAGATTACGGTTGCTGCCGGCGAGAACCGAAGGCTTGATTTTACTTTTGAGTCTCTGAAGGTTGGCTCGCGGTTGGAGTAGCAGCGGAAGTTGCGGGCTGGATCTTCTCCTGATAAATGAAACTCGCGTCCTGGAGTTTCAGCACGACCGCGGGCTTCACTGCGTTGCGGTTCTCGTCCATGCTGATGAGGCCCGTCACTCCGTCGAAGTTCGTCGTGTTTGCCAGTGCATGACGCAACTGTGGGCCGTCTGTGGTGCCTGCACGTTTAATCGCGTCGAAGAGCAGAAGCCCGGCGTCGTAGGCGAGGGCCGCGTGCGCGTCGGGCACGAGATTCTGGTAACGCTGCTTGTACTCCCGCACAAACTGTTGAATCTTCGGCGACGGATCGTCAGGCGAGTAGTGCGTGGAGATGTAGGAGTTGTTCAAAGCAGCGCCGCCCAGTTGCCACAGTTCGGGCGCGTCCCAACCATCGCCGCCGAGCAGCGGCTGCTCCAATCCGAGCGCTCGCGCCTGTTTCGCAATCAGCGCCACTTCGAGGTAGTAACCCGGAATGTAGATCACGTCCGGCTCCGCGGCTTTGATCGAGCTCAACTGTCCTTTGAAATCAGAGTCGCCCTGTGTGTACGACTGCTTGTTCACGATCTCACCGCCGAGTTTGCGAAAGCTCGCTTCGAAAAACTCGGTGAGACCACGGCCATACGATGAATTGATGTCGAAAAGTATCGCCGCCTTCTTCGCCTTTAACTTCTCCGCCGCGAAACTCGCCATCACCTCGCCCTGAAACGAATCGACAAAGCACGCGCGAAAGATGTAGTCGCCGGTTTGCGTGACCGCCGGATCGGTAGACGACGGCGAGATCAGCGGGATGTGCGACGACTGCGCCTTTGGCGCGGCCGCGCGGCTGTTGCCGGAAACACCGCCCGCGATAACGGCCACGACCTTATCCTGATCGATCAGTTTGCCCGTGAGCCGTGCTGCTTCTTCGGCGCTGCCACGATCATCGTGAATCACCACGTCGATCTTGCGATTGTTGATTCCGCCGTACTCATTGATTTGCAACGCGGCCATCAGCACGCCGTTCATCGCTGACTGGCCGAAGTTGTAAGTTGGACCAGTGAGATCGCCGAAGTATCCGATCTTGATCGTGCTGCGATCTGGTTGTTCAGTGGTTTGCGGCTTTCGCGAACACGAAAACGCGAGCGCCAGCACGACGATGATCGCCGGCAGCAGTACGTTTCGGTATTGAAGAGTCTTTGAGCGTGGCGTGGGAGGTTTGGAATTGAGACGTTCGTGATTGCGTGAGCTACTCACCGAGATACGCTTCTTTTATCCTGGGATCGTTGGCCAGGTCCTTCGATGGACCTTCCATGACGATTCTTCCGGTTTCGAGCACGTACGCGCGATCGGAGTGGCCCAAAGCGGCATGCGCGTTCTGCTCGACGAGAAGAATCGTCGTCCCCTTAGACTTGATTTCATCTATCGCTTCGAAAATGGTGTGTACGACGAGCGGCGCGAGTCCGAGCGACGGTTCGTCGAGGAGCAACAAGCGCGGGTTAGACATCAACGCGCGGCCCATTGCGAGCATCTGTTGTTCGCCGCCGGAGAGCGTGCCGGCTTTTTGTGATTCGCGTTCTTTGAGACGCGGAAACATTTTGAAAGCGCGGCCCATGTCGGCGGCGATCTGCGATTTGTTTCTGCTGAGATAGGCGCCCATTTGCAGGTTTTCCCACACCGTGAGATTTGCAAACACGCCGCGGCCCTCGGGCGACATCGAGATGCCGCGCGCGACCAGCTTGTGCGTTGGTGTGCCGCCGATGTTCCGGCCTTCGAAGGTGATCTTGCCGGAGCGTGGTTCGAGCAAACCGGTGATCGTGCGCAACGTCGTCGTTTTTCCGGCGCCGTTTGCGCCGATGAGCGTGACGACCTCGCCCTGTTCGACGTGCAGCGAGATTCCGGTCAGCGCTTCGATGGCGCCGTAGTTTACGGAGACGTTGTCGAGGGTCAGCATTAGTCGCCTAAGTACGCTTCGATCACTTTGGGATCGTTTTTGATCTCTTGTGGCAGTCCGAGCGCGATCGACTTGCCGTAGTCGACCACCTGGATCCGTTCGCAAACACCCATCACGACTTTCATGTTGTGTTCGACGAGCAGGATCGTTAGATCGAAACGGTCCCTGATCTCTCTGATCAGGTGCAGTAGGTCTTCCTGTTCCGCCGGGTTCATGCCCGCGGCCGGCTCGTCCAGCAACAACAGTTTCGGACGGGTTGCGAGCGCGCGCACGATCTCGAGCCGGCGTTGCGAACCGTATGGCAAACTCGTGCCGCCTTCGTCGGCGACGCGGGCCAGGTCAAAAATTTCCAGTAGCTCGAAACAGTATTCGCGGTGCTTCTTTTCGTCCCTCGCAAAGCGCGGCGTTCGCAGCACGGCGTCGAACAGTTTCTGGCCCATGTGGATGTGGCAAGCGGTCATCACGTTTTCGAGGACCGTCATGCTCGGGAAGAGCCGGATGTTTTGAAACGTTCGCGACACGCCGCGGCCGGCAATCTGATAAGGACGCAGGCCGTCGATTCGCTGGCCGTCGAAATAAATTTCTCCGGACGTTGGCTGGTAAACGCCGGTGAGCAGGTTGAAGATCGTCGTCTTGCCGGCGCCGTTTGGTCCGATGAGACCGAAGATCTCGCCTTGCCTAACGCTCATGTCGAGTTCGTTGACGGCGCACAGTCCGCCGAAACGAATCGTGGCTTTATCGGTTTTCAGGATCACGTCGCGGCCGCCGTTGTTAGTGCTCATCGCAGGTTCTCACCTCCTGGCGCGGGACGCTCCGGTTGCGTTGCCACAGTCGACGGGTTTGTCGGCGCCGCGGCTGGACCACCGCCCGCCGGTTCAGTTCCACGTTTCGCGCGTTTGCGCCACGCTTTGAGAGGCGCTGCGGAGCCGAGCAAGCCCTGCGGCCGCGTGATCATGAGAATGATCAGCAACAGCGAATAGATCACCATGCGGTACTCAGCAAATCCGCGCAACGCTTCAGGCAAGACCGTTAAAACGATCGCGCCGAGAACTGAGCCGACAATCGATCCGAGCCCGCCCAGGATGATCATGATCAGGATCTCGAACGACTTGATGAACTCAAACGACTTCGGGTTGAGATAACCGTCGAAGTGCGCCAAGAGCACACCACCCGCGCCCGCCATCGCAGAAGAAATGACGAAGGCCAGCACCTTGTAGCGCGTCGTGTTGACGCCCATCGCTTCCGCGGCGAGCTCGTCTTCACGGATCGAGATCAACGCCCGGCCAAACGCAGAGTTGACGATGTTGTAAACAATCACGATCGTCAGAACCGCGACCAAAAAGATCCAGAAGAAACTCTTAACGATCGGAATGCCGGAATAACCGCGCGCGCCGCCGACCGCTTCGATGTTGTTCAGAAAGACCACGATGATCTGTCCGAAACCGAGCGTCACGATCGCGAGATAATCACCGCGCAAACGCAACGACGGAATGCCGACTGCCAAACCTGCAAGTCCGGCCACAGCCGCACCGATCAAAGTCGAAACCGTTAACGCAACGACCCAACCGAGCCTGCCTCCGCCGAGCGAGTTCGCCAGGTTCATGCCGTAGTTGACGGAGAAGTAGGCCGACGAATACGCGCCGACAGCCATGAAACCGGCGTGGCCGATCGAGAACTGTCCGGTGAAACCGTTGATCAGGTTGAGTGAAACTGCGAGCGTGATCGCGATGCCGGAAAGCATCAGGATACGAACGAAGTACGGATTGAGCATTCGTCCCTGGAAGACGAAATCCAGTCCGATGAGAGCGGCGATAACGATCAGGGCAATGATGAGATTGCGCAGGTACCGAGGCACTCTTCGTTGTCCTTAAACTTTCTCCTGCGCGACCGTACCGAGAAGTCCGGAAGGCCGAAACAGCAGTATCAAGATGAGTATGGCGAAGGCAACGGCATCTTTGTAGGTTGGCGACAGGTAGCCGACGACCATTGTTTCAGTGATGCCGATCAGCAGGCCGCCAAGCATCGCGCCGGGGATGTTGCCGATGCCGCCGAGCACAGCGGCGACGAACGCTTTCAGACCAACCAGAATTCCCATCAACGGATCGATGCGTGGAATACGAATCGCGACGAGCACGCCGGCAGCTGCCGCGAGCGCCGAGCCGAGTGCGAACGTGAAAGCGATGATGTGGTCAGTGTTGATGCCCATCAGCTTCGCTGACTGGAGATTGAATGAAACCGCGCGCATCGCTCGTCCGGTCTTGGTCCGGTAAACAATCAGTTGCAACGCAACCATCAGCCCGAGCGCAATCACCAGCACGACGATGTCAGCACTGTTGATACTTGCGCCGCCGAAAAGTTCGATGTTGCGTTTGCCGAAGAGTTCGGGGAAGAACTTCGGCTCGGCTCCGAACACGACCTGGCCGCCGTTTTCGAGTAACAGCGACACGCCGATCGCGGTGATCAGCGCGGTCAGTCTTGAATACTTGCGCACCGGACGATACGCCAAACGTTCGATGATCACGCCGATCGCGGCGCAGATCGCCATCGCGAGCAACATCACCACCAGCGCGGTGATCAGCGACGGTTCCATCGCGCCACCGCCGAGCAGTCCGCGCGCAATGAACCCGTCCGGGTTCATGCCGATGGCTTGTGCGCCGCGCGCTCCGATGCCGTTGGCAAGATAAAAGCCCATGAACGCGCCCACCATGTAGACGTCGCCATGCGCGAAGTTAATCAGCTTCAGTACCCCGTACACCATCGTGTAACCGAGCGCAATCAGCGAATAGATTGCGCCCAGCGAGATACCGTTGATCAGTTGTTGAAGGAACGTACTCATACTTGTGATTCGCTATCCTCGAGTGTCGGAGTGCGGAGATCTGATACCGCTGTAATTCGAGCGCTGATAGCGATCACTGACTTGTGGTCTTGGCCGGCACCGGCGCCGCTGCATCAGCCGGGGCTGCTGTGTTTGCCGCGGCCGTACCCTCGACTTGGACGCGTTCTTTCACTGCGTAAGTGCCGCCGTCTTTGATCTCGATCATGACGATGGGCTTCACGGCGTCGCGGTTCTCGTTGAAGGTGACGGTGCCGGTCACGCCCGGGAAGTCTTTCGTTGCGGCCAGAGCGTCGCGAATGTCTGCGCCGTCGAGTGATTTCGAGCGCTTGATCGCGTCAAACATGATCTTGGCGGCGTCGTAAGCGGTTGCCGCCAGCGCATCGGGGATCGACCCGTAACGCGTCTTGTAGTCGTTAACAAACTTCTGCACGTTCGGATCGGAGTCGTATGGCGAGTAGTGATTCGTGAAATACGAACCGTTCAAAGCGGTTCCGCCGATGGCGTAGAGCTGAGTGGAGTCCCAACCATCGCCGCCCACGAGGGGGACGGTGATGCCTTTGTCGCGCGCCTGCTTCGCGATCAAACCGACGTCGTTGTAGTAACCGGGAACGAAGATCACTTCCGGATTGGCGCCCTTGAGCGAAGTCAACTGCGCGTTGAAGTCCTGATCGCCTTCCTGGTACGACTGCACCGCGACGATCTTGCCGCCCATGCGAGTGAAAGTTTCGTTGATGACTTTTTCGAGACCGGTCGAGTAGTCGTTCTTGCGGTCGACCATGATTGCCGCGGTCTTGGCGTTGAGTGACCGGGCCGCAAACTGTGCGATTGCCGCGCCCTGAACGGGATCGATGAAACAGCTGCGGAAGATGAAGTCGCCCTTCTTCGTGACTTCAGGATTTGTCGACGACGGCGTCAACATCGGGATTTTTGCGTTCTGTGCAATGGGCGCCGCGGCGATTGAACGCGAGCTGGCCACTTCGCCGAGAATCGCATGCACCTGGTCCTGCGTCACAAACTTCGTCACGATCGTCGCGGCTTCGGACGCGTCGGAACGATCGTCCTGAACGTTCAACTCGATCTGCTTGCCGTTGATACCACCCGCTGCGTTGACTTCGTCGGCGGCCATCTTGATGCCGTTAACTGACGAAATACCGAAGTTTGCAGTCGAACCGGTGGTCGACATAAACACGCCAACGCGAACCTTATCGCTGCCGCCCCCTGAAGGATTGCATGCGTTCAACAGACTTATTGAAACAATTAACACTCCTAAAATGCGTTTCATATAGTTCCTCTCAGGGCTAGAAGTTTCTGATGCGGCGTAATCGCGCTGAATAATAGCTTTGACGCGCGGCGTTAGGCAAATGTCATTAGTGTAAATCCGTGCGAATCTGTGGCTTGTGCCTGTAAGATATCCGGCCGTGAGCAAACAAGGTGACATGAGTGGGGCGGAGTTTCGCCGCTTTGGGCATGAACTGATCGACTGGATCGCTGACTATTTCGACAACATTGACGATTTGCCCGTGCTCGCTGCGATCGAGCCGGGGGATTTGAAGGCGCAGTTACCGGCAACACCCCCGGAACAAGGCGAGCCGATGGAGGAGATCATCGCGGACCTCGACCGGTTGATCGTGCCCGCACTGACGCACTGGAGCCATCCCTCGTTCTTCGCATACTTCGCGACTTCGACTTCCGGACCCGGAATTTTAGGCGAATTGCTCACCGCCGCTTTCGACAACAAGGCAATGCTGTGGCGCACCTCGCCCGCGTCGACCGAGCTCGAAGAAGTCACGCTCGACTGGTTGCGGCAGATGATGGGACTCGACCCGGGCATGATCGGGATCATTTACGACACTGCTTCAGTCTCGAGCATGCACGCGATCGCGGCCGCGCGCGAAGGCGTTGAGAAACGTGTTCGCGAAGATGGGATGTCAGGCCGGCCAGACCTGCCGCTGTTGCGAGTCTACGCTTCTGAACAGGCCCACTCGTCGATCGAGAAAGCCGTGATCGCGCTCGGCCTGGGCCAGCGTGGGTTGCGGAAGATTCCGGCCGATCGCGAGTTTCGCATGGACGCGCGCGCGTTGGAGGCGGCGATTGAAGAAGACGCGAGCAAGGGTTACTTGCCGTTCTGTATTGTTGCGACTGTCGGAACGACGTCGACGTCGAGCATCGATCCGGTGCGGGAGACGATTCCGATCGGAGAAAAATATGCGATGTGGCTGCACGTCGACGCGGCGTATGCGGGGTCGGCGGCGATCGTGCCGGAGTTCAGATCGATACTCGACGGCTGCGAACGGGCCGATTCAGTGGTGACGAATCCGCACAAGTGGCTCTTCACGCCGTTTGATCTTTCGGTGCTTTATTGCCGGCACATGGATTTGCTGAAGCGCGCGTTTTCGCTCGTGCCCGAATATCTGCGCACGCCGGAACAGGAGAAGGTGCGCAGTGGATCGGATTACGGCATTCAACTCGGCCGCCGTTTTCGGGCGCTGAAGCTGTGGATGGTGATTCGTTACTTCGGTCACGAAGGCCTGGCCGCGCGGATTCGCGAGCATTGCCGGTTGGCGAGTTTGTTTGCGTCGTGGGTCGAGGAATCGCCGGATTGGGAGCTGATGGCGCCGCATCCACTCGCTTTGGTTTGTTTCCGCGCGTGTCCGTCTTCCGTGGCTGAAAAAGATTTGGACGCGCTGAATGAGAAAATCATGCACGGTGTTAATGCCAGCGGCCGCGCGCTGCTCTCCCACACGCGGCTCAACGACCAGCTCACGCTGCGGCTGTCGGTCGGAAACATTCGCACGACAGAAGCGCACGTGCGCCAGGTGTGGGAATTGTTGAATGAACAGTTGCGGAGGAAACAATGAATATTAAGTTATTCTTCCAGGTCGTCCTGGTTTCTCTAACCGTTTTATCCCTTCTCCAAACGACCTCTGAGGTGAAGAACTTTAGCGCCAGTGGAGTTTCCTTTGATTATCCGAACGGCTGGGTCCTGAACGACGACACGAACTCCGACGCGCAGCAGTTCACGCTCGCGCGCCCGAACAACGACGTTCAGATTCGCGTCTTCGTTCACAAAGGACGCGTCGCTCCCGAGAAATTGCCAGATGCGAAAAAGGGCTTCATCGATCCCTACATCGCTTCGACCGTGAAGCAGTTCGTGGCGATGGGCGCGAAACCGGAGCAATCAGCCGACAGCACCGAGATCGGCGGCGCGAAAGCAGAAGGTGTAAATATCGCTGCGAACCTGGGCGAACCGGGCGCCGCAAAAATCTACTGGGCCCTCGTGGGCCAACGCGTCGTAATCCTGACCATCTTCGGCCCCGACCGCGAAATCAAACAATTCACGCCCGCATGGGACACCGTGCGCAACAGTTTGAAGGTTGAAGACAAGTCCACTCCAAAACCGTCGCCTACACCATGAGTAAACTTAGCGTTCTGGTACTTTTATTAGTTTTTACATCCGTAACGTCCCCGGCCCAACAACGCCGGCCCATGGCGCCCAACGATATTCTGCGGATCGCGAATGTCAGCGACGCGCAGATGGCGCCGAACGGGCAGTGGGTGGTCTATACGGTCTCCGCCGTCGATGACGAAAACAAAAACTTCACCACGCTCTGGATCGCGCGCGTGGGCGCCGAGCCCTACATTCCTACGGCGATGCCGACGCCAACGCCGCCACGCCGCGGCGTGCCGTACTTCGATTGGCCCGAGACTCGCTCGACGCCGCGGCCGTTGCTGCCGCCGGGTTGGAGTGGCTCGAATCCACGCTGGTCACCCGACAGCAACTCGATCGCGTTTTTGTCGGGCCGCGATGAGCAGGACGGAATCTGGGTCGTCAGGGTGGACAGGAATGACAACCCGCGGTTCATCGCGCCCGTTCAGTCAACAAACTTCTTCATCACTTACGCAGGCGAACCGTTCGCGTGGTCGCCAGACTCGCGCCGCATTGCGTACATCTCCGCTAAATCCGAAACGCCCGAACCGTCGCCCACGTCTGCGCGGCGGCCAAACGATCCGAGCCCGAACGATCCGCGCGTAATCGATCGCATCCAGTACAAATCGCGCACATCGCTTTCCGACAATCGCCGCACGCACGTCTGGCTCACGGAAGTCGAACGCCCGCAGCCGCAGCAGCTCACTTCCGGACCGTTCTACGATCACGCGGTAACTTTCAGCCCGCGCGGTGATGAGATCGCTTTTCTTTCGAACCACGAACCCGATCCGGATGCGAACAACAACTCCGACATCTTTGCCGTCGACTTCGGGGGACAGACGCGCCAGATCACACAGACCAAAGGTTGCGAATACGATCCGGTGTGGTCGCCCGACGGCCGCTCGATCGCTTATACCGCAACACGGCGCGACATCACGACGATCGACAGCGTTGCTGAAGACGCGCACCTGTGGGTGATTCCCGCCGCGGGCGGTGCGGCCCGAGAGCTCGCAACCGATCAGGACCGTCGCGTGCGCGATCCGCGTTGGTCGCCTGACAGTCGTTCGATCTTTTATCTCGCGGGCGATCGTGGCTACACGACGATCTTCAAAACGAATGCTGATGGCGGGCGAGTCAGTCGCTTTTCGCTTTACGTGCTGGACCATCAACTCGCCGGCGGATTTGACTCACCGGATGCGAAGTTCCGCACCGAGTCGGTTTTGCCGGGCGCGCTGGTCCTGCCGTTTCAGATCACGAGTTTCAGCATCGCCAACAGATCGCAAACGGTTACGCGCGGTGGCGCGGTTGAAGTCGCGTATCCGCTCGCGATCACGCTCGGTCACGTTTTGCGACCGGCGGAAGTTTGGACCGGCGTCGGCAGTATCGTGCCGATGCGGCGATTGAGCGCGCACAACGATACGTTCGTCAGATCGACGCGCTTGATCCAGCCGGAAGAGATCAACTACGCCAGTTTCGACGGCACGCAGATCCAGGGCTGGCTGATGCGGCCGCCGGGTTGCAGCAGCGATCGGAAGTGCCCGTTGATCCTGAGCGTGCACGGTGGTCCACACGGCATGTATGGCTGGTCGTTCAATGCCGCGTTTCAGGTTTACGTGTCGCGTGGTTACGGCGTGCTTTATGTGAACCCGCGTGGCTCGAGTGGCTACGGGCAGAAGTTTTCCGACGGCACGATCAACGAGTGGGGAGGCGGCGATTATCGCGATCTGATGGCCGGCGTTGACGATGTCTTACGAAAGCACTCGTGGATTGATGGTAGCCGGCTCGGCGTTACGGGCGGCAGTTACGGCGGGTTCATGACGAACTGGATCATCACGCAGACGCCACGGTTTCGAGGCGCGGTTGCGTCGGCGAGCGTGAGTAATCTGATTAGCTTCTACTCGACCTCGCTCTACCAGGATCTGATTCACGCGGAGTTTGGCGGGTTTCCGTGGGACAACTTCGATCTGTTGTGGCAGTGGTCGCCGCTGCGCTACGTGCGGCAGGTGCAAACGCCGACCCTCTTCCTGCACGGCGAGAACGACAACGACGTCCACATCACGCAAGCGGAAGAGATGTACATGGCGCTGAAGCGTCGCGGCGTGGAAACGGTCTTCGTGCGTTACCCACGCGAAGGCCACGGCCTGCGCGAACCACGCCACCGCGTCGACGCCCTCGAGCGTACCGTCAACTGGTTCGATCGCTACGTAAAGCTCTAAATTTCAGGGTGTAAACAATTACAGGGTGTAACAAACCACCGACACCAGTCGGCTCGGTATCCCACCGACGCAGTCGGTGGTACTTTCATATCAACCTAAAAATACTATCCAGCGGGTTCAATCCCACCGACGCAGTCGGTGGTACTTTCATATCAACCTAAAAAATACTATCCAGCGAGCTCAATCCCACCGACGTAGTCGGTGGTACTTTCAGATCAACCTAAAAATACTATCCAGCGAGCTCAATCCGGTGGGATTACAAGCTCGGGTTTTGAGTTTTGTAGGTTGGATATGAAACACCACCGACTGCGTCGGTGGGATTACAAGCTCGGGTTTTGAGTTTTGTAGGTTGGATATGAAAGACCACCGACTGCGTCGGTGGGATTACAAGCTCGCGTTTTAAGTTTTGTAGGTTGGATA
>DASUPR010000035.1:0-25190 GCA_036281015.1 Pyrinomonadaceae bacterium | reverse complement strand
GTTGCCAAACTTCGGAAACTCGCCTTCAGTTTCGTAGTCAGTAATCAGACCAGTCTCGTCGCGAACGACGCGAACCTTCGCGTAGCGGATCGCCGAAAGACTGTCGGCGACGACTGACAACCCCGCGATACCAAACGCCATAGTTCGCAACGGCGCGTAATCATGCAGCGCCATCTCGATCCGTTCGTACGCGTATTTGTCGTGCATGTAGTGAATGGTGTTCATCGCATTCACATACACGCCCGCGAGCCAGTCCATCATCTTTTCAAACTTGCCAAGCACTTCATCAAACTTGAGATAATCGCCTTGCACGGCTCCGTTCGCGGGCCCGATCTGCTTGCCGGTCAATTCATCCCGGCCGCCGTTGATCGCGAACAAAAGACACTTGGCGAGATTCGCGCGCGCGCCAAAGAACTGCATCTGCTTCCCCACGCGCATCGGCGAAACACAACAGGCGATCGCGCCATCATCGCCCCACGCGCTGCGCATGATCTCGTCGCTTTCGAATTGAATGGAGCTGGTGTCGATGGCCACCTTCGCAGCGTAACTGCGAAACCCGTCGGGCAAACGTGGTGAATACCAGATCGTTAAATTGGGCTCAGGCGCTGGACCAAGGTTGTAGAGTGTTTGCAGAAAGCGAAAGCTCGTTTTGGTTACAAGCGGGCGGCCGTCGTCGCCCATTCCGGCGATCGATTCCGTGACCCACGTCGGATCGCCTGCGAAGAGCTCGTCGTATTCCGGCGTGCGCAGGAACCGCACGATGCGCAACTTGATCACGAAATCGTCGACGATCTCCTGCGCTTGTTCTTCAGTGATCGCGCCTGAACGGAAGTCGCGCTGGAAGTAGATGTCGAGAAAGGTGGACGTTCTTCCGAGCGACATTGCGGCGCCGTTTTGTTCTTTCACCGCGGCGAGATAAGCGAAGTAAAGCCACTGCACGGCCTCGCGAGCGTTTCGTGCGGGTTCGGATATATCGAAACCGTAACTCGCGGCCATCTCCTGCAATTCTTTCAACGCCCTAATCTGTTCGCTCAGTTCTTCGCGATCGCGAATGATCTCGTCGGTCGACATCGCCGCGTCGATGCTGCGCTTTTCCTCCTGCTTGTGCTTGATGAGTCGAGCAACGCCGTACAGTGCGACGCGGCGATAGTCGCCGATGATGCGGCCGCGGCCATACGCGTCGGGCAGTCCGGTCAAAATGTGTGAGCTGCGGCAACGTCTTACGTCTTCGGTATAAGCATCGAAGACGGCATCGTTGTGAGTCTTTCGGTACTTCGTAAACGCCTCGACTATGTGCGGATCACATTCATAGCCATACGTCTTCAGCGCGCTGAGGACCATGCGGAAACCGCCGTTCGGCATGATGGCGCGTTTGAGCGGAGCTTCGGTCTGCAGGCCGACGATTACCTCGTTGTCGCGATCGATGTAACCGGGAGCATGAGCCGTGATCGAAGTGGGAGTCAGGGAGATATCCAGCACGCCTTTGCGGCGTTCTTCGACGAAGAGTTTGTTCAGATGGTCCCAAATCTTTTGCGTGCGCTCCGTTGCCGGCGCGAGAAACGATTCATCATCTTCGTAGGGTTCGTAGTTCTGTTGAATGAAATCGCGGACGTCTATCTCGTTTTGCCAGAGACCTATATTGAACTCTTCCCAACCGGCGATTGTTTTTTCGTTGGTGATCTCCCGCGGCGCAGTACTGGCCATTGTCATCCTCCCTTGTCATCGCAGTCTCAAGCTGCTCTTGCGAGTCCCAGCAGTGCGCCGGTGTGTCGGGCAATCATCAACTCTTCGTTGGTTGGAATCACCCACACCGATACCTTGCTGCGCGAAGTAGAAATTCTCGAAAGGCGCTCAGTGTTCGCTGCCTGGTCCAACTCGATACCCAGCCACGCTGACGACTCACAAATTCGTTGCCGGATCTCCGCGGAGTTCTCTCCGATTCCGGCCGTGAAAACGAGTGCGTCGATGCCGCCAAGCACAGCCGCCAGCGAACCGATCTCTTTCGCGGCGCGATAGACGAAGTAATCGACGGCCAAACGAGCGGCGGGCTCGCTTCGTCCGAGCAGATCGCGCATGTCGTTGCTTATTCCCGAAATGCCGAGCAGACCGGATTTCTTGTAAAGCAGTGTTTCGATCTCTTTTCCTGACAGCTTGAGCCCCTGGATCAGGTGCAGCACGACACCGGGATCGATCGAGCCCGGGCGCGTGCCCATACACAATCCATCGAGCGCGGTGAAGCCCAGGCTACTGTCGACACTCTTCCCTTCCTTGAGCGCACACATACTCGCACCGCTGCCGAGATGCGCGACGATCACACGGCCGCGAGCCACGTCAGGCGCAACCTGCGGCAGAACTGAAGCGATGTATTCGTATGAGAGTCCGTGGAAGCCGTATCGCTGAAGGCCTTGTTGCCGTAACTCGCGCGGCAACGGAATCAGCTCGGCGACTGCCGATTGGCCGCGATGAAAGCTGGTGTCGAAACAGGCGACTTGCGGAACACCCGGCAGGCGTTCGATGACCGCTTCGATAGCTGCAAGGTTGTAAGGTTGGTGAAGCGGCGCGAGCGGGATCAGTTTGTGCAGTTCCTCGAGCACACGCTCGTTCACAACGGTTGGACCTTTAAACTGCGCGCCGCCGTGAACCACACGATGGCCCACACCCAGCACTCTCGCGCCGGCATATTGTGAACGTAGCCAAACAGCGAGCGCTTCGACTGCTTCATGCCCGTCGGCAACTTTGAGGTCTTTCTTCGCGAGACTCTGATCGTTTGCGTCTTTAACCGACAAACGCGGCGTGCTGCCGATGCCGTCAATCTGGCCACGCGACGCCAGCCGCCAGGCATCGCCCGCCGGACGCTGAAACACGCAGAACTTCAAACTCGATGAGCCTGCGTTGAGTACGAGTGCATAGTCGTCCATCGGCGTTCGACTCCTTACAGGTTCTTGCGGCGCGCATGGGCCACCAGCTTCGCAACTGCACAGCTCGCTATCCGCGAGCGCACAGTGTCAGCGCGGCTCGTGAGGATCACGGGCACTTTCGCGCCGAGCACCATTCCGGCGCTGTCGGAGTTGGCGAGAAAACTCAACAGCTTGGCGAGAATGTTTCCGGCTTCGAGGTCAGGCGCCAGAAGAATATCCGGATCGCCTGCGACGGCCGATTTAATGCCTTTCGTCTCAGCAGCTTGCGCGTTGATGGCGTTATCAAAGGCGAGTGGTCCATCGAGAATGCCGCCCTTGATCTGTCCGCGTTCGGCCATCTTGCAAAGAGCGGCCGCGTCGATCGTGGCTGGCATTTTTGATGTGACAGTTTCGACCGCCGCGAGTATCGCAACCTTTGGTTTGTCGAGTCCCAGCGACACGGCCAGGTCAATCGCGTTCTGGCAGATGTCCACTTTGTCTTCGAGTGTCGGTGCGATGTTGATTGCCGCGTCAGTGACGATCAGGACCTTGTGATACGTTGGCACGTCCATGATGAACACGTGACTGATGCGGCGCCCGGTGCGCAGTCCGCCTTCGCGCGAGACGATGGCCGACATCAGCTCGTCCGTGTGCAGACTGCCTTTCATCAGGATCTCGGCTTTGCCTTGCCTGATCAGCTCGACGGCTTTCGCCGCTGAAGCGTGACTGTGCGGAGCATCGATCACTTCGACGTTTGATAGATCGAGCTGCGCCGCGGCGGCCGTTTCCGCAATTTTGCCGGCTGGTCCAACCAGCAGCGGCACGATCAATCCTCGCGCGCCGGCTTCGATGGCGCCCGCCAGGGCCGACGCTTCACACGGATGGGCTACTGCTGTGGGAACTGGCGCCAGGCCTTCGCACCGTGCGAGTAGTCGTTCGTATTTTCCTGTTCCGGTTGCTGGCTGCATCTTATTTCTCCCGCGCTGCTGGTCCTGTTTCTTTCAAAAGGAACGTCAGTAGAATCGCGACCGCCACGCCGTAGAGCAGCGGCCTGAAAGTGGTCTGGAAGTGGGACAGTTCCATTCGCGCCGCTCCGGCTGAGACGCTCTGCAACGTCCGGCCGAACACTGGTCCCAACAACGCGCTGAAAGTGAAATTGATAAAGTTGACGACCCCGGTGGCCGTGCCTGCGAACTGAGGCGGGTTAGCTTCTTTGATCACGGTGTACGGCAGCATCGCCGCGCCGGAAGCAATGCCGGCGATCAGGCCCAGGACATAAGGCGGGAAGACTCCCGGTGGTCCATAAAGAATCCACGCCAGGCACGCGAGTAACACGATCGCGGCGCCGGCAATTACCGGTTTGCGCCGGCCAATCCGATCCGACAGTAGACCGAGCAAAGGACAACCAATGATCCAACCGAACGGAACGGTGGCCGAGCGCATCACGGCCTCGCCATACTCCAGGCCGTGCGCCTCTTGAAGAAAGCGAACGCCCCAGATCATGTCGAAGATCGTGGTGGGAATGAACATCAGACCCGCAATAAGGCCGCAGAGGATCGATTGCGGGTTTTTGAAAACAACGGCGAATGCTCGTGCGACTTCTTTCAGCCCACCCCCACCGGAGGCTTGTGAGCGTTCACTCGGAATCAGAAGAAAGAGCGCGATGCCGATCAACAACCCAAGCACGCCCATTCCCATCCAGAAATAGTTCCAGCCGACGCCGCCACTGATCATTGGTCCAACTACAAACTGTCCCGCCGATCCACCGGCCATGCCAAACATCTGCGTGGCGCCGATCAGGGTCGCTGCCTGCGACGCCGGAAAGTTTTTCGACGCAACGTAGATCGCGCCGACGAGCGCGAACACTCCACCCGCGCCTTGCAGAAACCGGCCCACACTCGCCGCCTGCGAATTTCCCGTCGCAAACAACAGCGCTCCGATTCCAACCGTCACGGCCGCAAACGGCACGAGACGGCGTGGCCCAAAGCGATCCATCGCCGCTCCGGCCACGAGACTGAAAGGCGAGTAACCGTAATAAAAAAGCCCGACAATCGAGGCGACGCCGACGGCGCTGATGCCAAATGCATCGGATAGTTCTGGCATCATTACCGCCGGCGCCGAACGCATCGCGTACTGGTAGAAATAGAAGACGGCTGTAATGATCCAAACGACAACCGCAATCTTCACGCCAGTGCGCGATGGAGATTCACTCACCTGTGCAACCGCTTGCGCCATTTTCGATCAAGGCCTTGCCTGATACTTGCTCTTATCCAAGTTGGTGAGCTTGATCGGGTCGAGTAACTCTTTGATCTGCGGTTCGGTGAGAATCTTCCTCTCACGAATGATCTCGAGTATTCCCTTCCCGGATCTGTAGGCTTCGCCGGCAAGCTCCGTCGCCTTTTCATAACCCAGCACCGGATTGAGCGCGGTGACGATCCCAACCGTGGTTTCCATGTAACGTGACAGCACTTGTTCGTTGGTAGTGATGCCGTCGATGCACTTTGTTCGCAGCAGGACCGAGACATTGTTGAGCAGACTCTGCGATTCCATCACCGCGAGACCCGCGAGCGGTTCGTAGGCGTTGAGTTGCAGCTGCCCGCTGTGCGCGGCGAGATTTACGCTGTAGTCGTTGCCCATCACGCGAAAGGCAACGATGTTTACGACTTCCGGCACGACGGGATTGACTTTGCCCGGCATGATCGACGAGCCCGGCTGCAAGGCAGGCAGGTTGATCTCGGCGAGACCCGCACGAGGACCCGAAGCAAGCAGAATCAGATCGCCCGCAATCTTCGAAAGCTTGATTGCCAAACTCTTCAACGCCGATGAGTAGACAACGAAGCCCTGCTGGTCCCACGTTGCCGCCAGCATGTCAGAAGCCGGAACGATTGGTTTGCCCGTCAGCTTCGCCAGGTGCATCGCGCATTTTTCGGCGTAACCTTTAGGCGCGTTGAGCCCCGTGCCGATTGCCGTTGCGCCCATGTTGACGGTGTACAAATACTTCTCCGCATCGCGAAGCAGCTTGATCTCGTCTTCAAGGCTGGCAGCGAAGGCGTGGAACTCCTGGCCCACCGTCATCGGCACCGCGTCCTGCATTTCAGTGCGGCCCATCTTGACGATCTCGATGAACGCATCGCCTTTCAACCGAAACGACGCGACGAGCTTTTGCAGTTCGCTAGCCAAACGATCGTTGCGCAGCAGAAAAGCGACCTTGAGCGCAGTCGGGTAGGAATCGTTCGTTGACTGCGACATGTTGAGATCGTCGTGAGGCTCGAGAAACTGGTACTCACCTTTCTTGCGGCCGGTCAGTTCCAGACCGACGTTGGCGAGCACTTCGTTGGCGTTCATGTTTGTCGAGGTGCCAGCGCCGCCCTGGTACCAGTCGACGAGAAACTGATCGTGATAGCGGCCGTCGCGAAGTGCGGCGGTCGCCTTTTCAATCGCGGCGAGCCGTTCGGGCTTCATGGCGCCGACGTCGGCGTTGGCGCGCGCGGCTGCAAGTTTTACGATGGCCCATGCTTCGACAAACCCCGGGTAGTGATTGATCAGCACGCCCGAGAGCTTGAAGTTTTCGAGCGCCCGAGCGGTTTGGACACCGTAATAGGCGTCAGCCGGGATTTGTTTCTCGCCAAGGAGGTCTCGTTCGGTCCTGGTCTGCTGCGCGCTCACATTTACGACTGCGGCAGCGGCCAACCAGATCAGCGTCAGGATTTGTAGTCTGGTTTTCATGTTACTGCTCCATGACCGGAGTCCAGGACTTGTCAGGGTTGAACCGTTCGATGGCGTTGGCCAAATCGGTAGTCTGTGGACCAAGGTCTTTCTGATATACAACGCCGTCGTGACTCACCATGAAGGTCTGCACGCCTGTGACGCGGTAGGTTGCGGGAAACGCGATGAGGGCGAAGCCGCCGATCATCACGTCTTTAACCACGAAGTCCAGCTCGCCGAGCGGCGCCGCGGGACCCTGGCCTTTCAGGACTTTGAAGAAATAGCCGTGAAACGGTTCGGTTCGCGATGAATAGCCACGTGCGATTGCCGCGGCTACTTTCTCGCCGATTGGACCATCCCACTTGCCGTCGGTGTTTTGCCAGGCGAGGCCGTCCTGTTTGCCCGGCGTGCTGATGATGCGTTGCGCGTACTGGTTCACGCCTGCGCCTTTTTTGATCAAAGCGTACTCGTGCTGCGCTTCAACGTAACCGCGGCAAATCTGAATGGCGTTCAGTTCATTGCTGCCGATGCGCCGGTAAAGGATCTCCAACCGGCCGGCTTTAGTATCAAAAGACCAGCCCGACGGACCCTTCACAATCGGCACAGGAAAAGGCCAGTCGTCGTCGCCGATGTTCAGAAACGCGCGGCGTGAATTCTTTGGCTGCGCCACATTCATCTTTACGTGAGCCTGCTCGGCGAATTGCTTCGCAACTTCACGATCGCGCGCCGGTTCGCCGGTGTGAATGATGTCGTAGCTGTCTGGTCCAAGAATCTGGAGCAGCGCTGTCTCGTCATACTTCTCGGCTGCTTCGACAAGCGCATTGGCGGCTTCTTCGGCTGTCGGGAACGATTTGGCCTTTGTGGTCACAGTCGTCTGCGCAAACGCGAACGCCGCGCAAGCCAACACCAACACGACACAAAGACTCGTTTTCGCAGTTGTCATAACTTTGTTCGGTTTCATCACTCATTACCTCCTTCGGCCACCACCGCCGCCACGACTGCCACCACCGCCACCGCGGCTTCCACCGCCGCCGCTTCGGCTTCCACCAACGCTGCCGCTGCGACTGCCGCCTCCGAATCCGCCCATACTCGATGAGCCACGGCTGCTGCTGGCGCGCGCGCCCGCTCCGCTGCCGCCATAGTCGCGGCCAAAACCTCCGCCCGAACTTCGCGAACTGCCGGACGTGCTCCGGTTACCGACGCGATCGCCGCTCGCACCGCCGCGGTTCGAGCCAACACCGCTACTGCGATCGCTGACGCCGCCGCGACTTCCCCCGCGCTCACCGATGCCGCTGCTTCGATCACTCACGCCGGCACGATTGCTCCGATCGCCGACACCACCGCGATCGCCAACGCCGCCGCGGCCACCACGATCGCCGACACCACCTCGGTCGCCAACACCGCCACGATCACCTACGCGGTCGTTGCTCCTTAAATTTCCACCTTGCCGGCCGATGTCTCGTTGCGCCGCACGCTGGCGGTTCGCTAACGAATCGCCTCGCGCAGTGCCGCCAAAACGGTTCGCAGTATTCCGATCACCGTAAGGCGCGCCACCGCGGTGCGACGGGTTGTGTTGCCACTTACCACCGCCGACGTTTGTGCGGTTGCCGCCCTGAATGTTGTTCACGCGATTGCCGCCGCTGATGTTCGTGTTGCGGTTGAAGTTGTTGTTAACGTTGACGTCGATATCGCCGCCTCCCCAGCCGCAACCCCAACCCCAGCCACCGCCCCACGCAGCACCCATAGCCATACCAACACCAAATGAGATCGCGCTGGCCGCAATCACCGCGCCGGTTGACGGCGGGTAATAGATCGGCGGATACGGATACACAGGTGGGCCATAGACATAAGTCGGGTTGTACGAAGGCACGTAGACCACTTCCGGATTTGCCTGTTGAATGACAATCACTTCCTTGCTTTCAATGACCTGCGTCTCAACCTTCTGCTGTTGATTCGACTTCAACGCTCCCGTGTCCTGGGCCTTGTCGCGCATGCGCTGGATCGAGTCCATCACGTCCTTCTGTTGGGCCAGAAACGCGTTGCCCAGATCCGTGGTCCACTGAATGTCGTCAGACAAACGCTTCACCACATCGGGCAAAGCCGCCATCGCCTGAATACTCGGATCCCACGGTTGTTTCTTGACTGCGTCAGTCAGCTTCTTCTGGTCCTTCACGAGATCCGGATTTCGTTCCAACCACTGTTGCAGTTGAACGATCTCCAATGGATACGTTGAGGCCACCAATGTCTGGCTGAGCAGGTTGTCGGGATAAAGGGCGATTGGCGCAACGAGCGCATCCAGTTGTTCCGGGGGAATCTTTACGGCTGTTTCATCCGGCTGCTGCCTATCGATCGGCAAGGGCCGCGCAACCACCAGCGGATTCACCGGCAACAGGATGGCCGCGCACATGACAACCGCCAGGTGTCGCATCAGTATTTGTGTGCGTCCTGATTGCATAATTTCACCCTCCTGAATTGAGCTTCACGTGCGCTGCTTCCCAACTGCGCACCTTCCGTCTCGCTTGATCAAAGATTCTTTCGTAGTTCTTGCGGCGAACCTTTTCGCTTGCTTCCGGCGTGAGCAGCTTCCAGAAAGGTTCGTACTGGTTGTAGACCGACAAATATTTTTCCTGGGTCGCAGGAGCCACTTCGTCCGTGCCAAAGAGAAATCGATCGGGATAACGATTGACCAAAGCCGCGGCATTCTTCGTCGCTTCCGGCGAGGACACGATGTACTTCGCGACTTCGTCCCACGAGATGTCGAAATGGACGTTGCGGAGTTGCGGGTCCTTGATGATCGCTTCGACGATCGCGGCTTGCTCTTTGACGGGACGAACGATCCGCCCGACGCCGATGTGCGCCCAGATCAACGTGGTGTCGGGGTGGCGCTTCAACAGCGCCATCATTTGGGCTGCATAAGCAGGTTCGGCGCCGGGCTTCGCAAAGGGGACGTCGACGTCGTTATGAATCAGCACGACGAGGCCGACTTCGGTAGCAAACTTGATCAAGCGATCGAGCGCCTGGTCCTGAAGACTCCCGACTTCACCGGCGATCTTTGCGGAGACGAATTCCTTGTGAATGGTGAATTCACCGATGCCCGTAAACACGCCGGGAAAGGCTGTGAGCACGCGTCGAATATGATCCGCGGCGTACATGTCCGTCGGGTTGAACCCCGTGATCATCGGATCGAAACGCGCCTGGTCTTCTTTTGAAAGCGACTTGTAAGCGGTGGCGATCCACGCGTCAGTGAACGAGTAGTAGTAGAGCGGCGCGTCGGAGTTCAGGTAGTAAGTTGGACCACGGTTTTCGTCGACGCGATAGGACCATTGCTGTTGCAGCGGAATGCCGAACACAGCAACCCGACCGGTTTTGTTGCCCATGATTTTCAGGAAGTCGCGAATGTCGGTGCCTTCCTGGATGTAATTCGTGAGATGGAAATGCGAGTCGTTGAAGAGATAGCTGTCCGCCGGAGCCTGCGCGACGGTTGGACTCGCGAGAAGGAATACAGCAAGTGTGATGGCTAGAACAGTTCTCATCAAAACCTCAAAACGCGAGCTCTAAATTCGAATGGAAAACCCAGCCTCTGCCGCCTAACGGAAAAGGCACGGAGGTGTAACCAACGGGAGACCGGTGGAGATATAGTCCTTCGGTGTTCCAACGTACGACCTTGTTTTTGAACGGGAAGAAATTGGCGCCGAAGCGAAAGTCCCACGGCTGGCCAAACTGTCCGAAGATCTTCGAGTAGCCGGCATAAGCCTGGAGCGTTTTCGGCACGATCATGGCCGTCGCTTGAATTTGCGCGCCGTGATCGAAGAGCCGCGGAACGGCTTGAGTGTTTTCACCGCGGAACTTGTCGAGCCAGCGCCAGAAGTACTCGCCCTCGAGTGAATAACCGCGATACTTGAAACCGCCGTCTACCGTCGTCATGCGATAACGCGCATCCGTGATCACGACGCCTGGTCCAAAGATGTCGGGTGTAAAGATCACCGTGCCGTCGGACAAGCGAAGCTGGGTGTTCTCAAACTGTTCGGAGTTTGGCTGACTCTCGCGGTTCTCGTCGCTGCGGCTGAAGTGAAACCCGAGACGCGTTGAAAACTTTTCGTGGTGTTCGAAGTCGCCCCAGCCCTGCCCGCTAAATCCTTTTTCGAAGTCACCGGTAGGAAACCAGATCAACGCGCTCGATAGCGTGTTCAAGCCATTGTCTAAACGTGAAGCCGGCACGCCCAGCGTACTCATGTTGTTGCCGAGCATGACCTGGTACTTGAGACGATCCGTCAGATTACCGGTGGCCCAAACTCCCGACGTGTAAGACGGGCGCATGAATTCGTCGGCGATGTGGCGGCTATCGACGCTTAGCCAAAACGGAAAATTGCCTTCGACACTGCGCGTGCCGGGCAGGGATCTGATGCCGCCGCCTAAAGTGAAATACTTGTTGAAGGCGTATTGCAGATTCCCCGCGAGAACTACCTGCGCGCCCTGTCCCTGATTAGCATTCGAGGTCCAGGCATAGAGGAAGTAGCGAAACTTGGGATCGAATAGCCAGCCGAGAAACTTGATCTGAAGCTTCAGGAGCTGAACGTCCTGACGGTTTTGAACTGTCTTGGTGATGCCAAACGCATCGGTAAAAGTATCGTCGAGGCCCAGTTGATTCAGATACCTGACGTAGCTGTAGATGCTGACGTTCAGGTCGCCGTATTCTGTATTCGCAAGTTTGAAACCGAGATTCGGCGTGTAGCGTCCGTCGAACTTGTCTTCATCGTCGTCCTCTTTCGAAGGCGTCGTCGCAACCGGTGCCGGCGACGATGTGTTGCGCGCCGGCTCTGCTTGAACGGCTGCGGGAGACGCACTCGGCTCTGGCGTTAATGAAGCTTTGTCAGTCGAACCTTGAGCGGCTTCGAGTTTTTCGATGCGTTCTTGCAGACTGCGGATCAGCTTCAGTAGCTCCGAACGTTCGTCTGCCGTTAACGGTTTGTCGCCAACAGGCTTTGGAGTTGGTGCATTGTCAGTTTGAGCAATGCAGACCACGGCGAGCGCAAACAGGATCTTCACCAGTAATGCAGTGCGCAGGGCCACGCGGCAACGCTGTCTTCCTTTCCACATTCGAGAAACCTCTTCTCTGTGTCTCTGGCCTCGGTGGTTTAATAACCACAGAGACACAAAGGTTATTCAGTAGCTTTTAGACCGACCGAACGTGGTGAAAACAAGTTGTAGTCGAGCTTGTTCGCCACGTACTGGATCACCTTTTGGGCCTTCACGCTGTTGCCTGCTTCGTCGAGTGGCGGAGCAAAAACTGCGATGGCGCCCTTCCCCGGAACCACTGCGACGATGCCGCCGCCGACACCGCTCTTCGCCGGTAGACCAACGTGCCAGGCCCAACCGCCCGAGCCGTCGTACAAACCGGCCATGAGCATCGTCGAGAGAATGTGCGGCACGTTTTCCGGACTGATCACCTGCTCGCCGGTGGCGGGGTTCTTGCCGTTGTTGGCCAGCGTGGCGCCCATGCGCGCGAGTTGGACCACGTTCACACCAACCGAACACTGCTTCGTGTACACGTCTACTGACTCAAACGGATCGGCATAGATGCGATCGTATTTGGCGAGCAGCATCGAGAGCGCTTTGTTGCCCGTGTTGGTGGCGGCTTCTGACTTGTAAACCTCGTCGATGAGCGTGAGCTTCTCGCCCGCGGCACGGCTGTAGAAGTCGAGTATCTTGTTCCACTTCTCGTCCGCGGTTTTTGCGGAGATCAAACTGACAGTCGAGATCGCTCCGGCATTCACGTATGGGTTGCCGGTGTGCGTCGGCATATCGGCGACGGCAAACACGGAGTTGAATGCGCGGCCGGTCGGTTCGTTACCGACTTTCTCGAGCACTTTCGTCGCGCCAAGCTCCTGCATTGCCAGCGCCTGCGAAAACACTTTCGAGATCGACTGAATGGAAAACGCGTACTTGATGTCGCCCGTCGTCACGACCTGGTTGTCAACGCTGACTATGGCGATTCCGAAAAGCTTTGAATCGACCTTGGCGAGGTAAGGAATGTAATCCGCATTCTTGCCGCCCGTGTCGTTCTTGAACTTCTCGTATGCCTCGTTGACCGCCGCCTCAACCTGCGCCTTGTTCGGTGCGACCGGACTGATCTTTTGGCCCAGGCTCGACAGCGGCGCCACTATGAACGTCATCACGATCATCAGCGCGACGAGCATTCTCGTTTGCATTCTCTTTTTCAGCATGACTCTCCCTCTCCTCTTCGTGGGCCACACAGGGTCCTTTGCAGCTCAGAGATCAAAATGTGAACGTTTTCGAAAAGTTGTAGCGAAATGAAAACTGGATGCGGAAATCGTCAGACTTGAAGCCATCCAGGAAGTTCTCGCGCCTGCCCCACTGAAACTCGCCGCCGAACATCGAGCTCTCGGTCGGATAAAACAACAGGTTGCCGAGCGCGTAATGACCGCGACGAAATGCGTTTGGCGCTTGTCCGTTGGAGTTGTCGATGTCGAGCATCGAGTAGCCGATCGCGGTGCTGAAACGCTTGTTCCAGTTGTGATCGAGAAACGCCACCATGCTCCACATCGGTAACGCAACGCCCGTGATCGGGCGGCGTGGATCTCCGCCGGGCGTGAGTTCGATACCGACATCGACCGGTGCGTCGTTCATGTAATTCTGGATTCCCTGGCCAAACACGAACGCGAACCGGCCGGTGTCGTTCTGCGTGAACTTGACGTTGGACGTGAAATTCAAGCCTGCGCCTGTTTCCGTCCCGCCAAGGTCAAATGCGTCGTCAGTTGTGTCCACCCACTTGATCCTTCTGAGCATTCCCGCAACCTGGAAGTACCCCCAGTCTCTCGTGAACCGCACGTTGCCCGAGAAGTCCGGCAGATCAAACTTGGGCCTGATACCCTGCAACTCGATGCGGTCCTGAAACACGCCCTGATCCGCACTCGCGCCGGGACGTTCCACGGCCAGCGTCACCGAGTTACGGCCCTTCAACGGCATCCAGCGAAATTGCAAGTTGCGGAAGAAGACCATTCCGTTCGGGCCCCAGTACTCGAGTGAGTTCGGAAACACGTCGATGTCCATGAACGGACTCCATGTCTGGCCCGCGCCGAATTGGCCCAACTCGCCGTACGCGTGACGCAAACGAAATGTCGTTTGACCAGCGTCGACGCCGGTGCCAAACAGTTCGAACTCGAAGTGTGTTTTCAGCTCGCCGTATGAAGTCGGAGTTGTGGATTTAACTCCGAGGCGGCTCTGTCTCACGCCGTAATAGACTTTGCCGTTTGGAGCAAACTCGTTTGGAAACGAAGGCAGCTTTGTGGGACGAATAACGTCGAACCAGTCGGGATGGTTTTGCTTGAACTGGTAACCCGCGTCGAGCATCGCGAAGCCGTAGATCTGAAACGTGCTCTCACCTTTGCTGTTGTCCTGCGGCTTGTCAGGCGTTGTCGCCGGAGCTGTGTCTACTGGCGTGCCGGGCTCGGAATAAGTCGCGTCAATGGTCGCGGGAGTCGGATTGTTCTTCTTCTCTTCAATCACCCCGATCTGTGCTTTCAACTCCAGAACTGTTTGTTCGAGTACTTGTAAACGTTTTTTCAATTGTTCGACTTCCGGCGTTGGCTTTGTCGTTTCCGCTGTTTGAGCCGACGTCGAACTACTGTGAAACAAGAGCGAAGCTGCGAGACACAACATGAGAACCGCGGGTGTTCTCCAGCTAAACGGAGTATTCGTTTTCATGTGACGTTCTCCAACCGTAGTAGGGGCGGATTGCTGTTCTGCTGGAACCGAAATTTAGGAGCAGGGCGCAAGGTTCGAAACTGGCAAAAGTTACAGTTAGTGTTAGAGCTTGCGGACGGCCATCAACTCGATCGCCCCAACTCCGTAACTCTCGACTTCGATCCGATTATTCTCCAGGACTTTGATCTTGGCCGCGTAGATCAATGCTCCCTTGCCTTCCTCTTTGCCTTTCTCGTTTCTCTTAAGATCGAGCTGCATGATCCCGAATGGGTAGTCCATCGATCGGCCACCGGCATAGACTTCGAGAAAACCCATCGGCCGGTCGCCGACTGCGTAGATGCGTCTGCCACCTTCGATCTCATGCGAGCGGATGAGTTTGAAATCGTAGAAGCCTGCTCGCCCCACGAGTCTTACCTTCCCGATCGACTTGGCTTTTTCGAGTTGTTTGAGTAACGAGGGTGAACCGCCTTCGAGCAGCGCGGCGGCCAATATTTTTGCGTCGGCATCGCTCGTGTAGCTATTGACGTAAAGGTCGACATTCACACGCGCGCCCGATCCCACCATTGCTGGACCAGCACCGTGTGGCAAATACGCCAGCGCTCCGAATTTCTCGCTCTTTGGTTTCTTAGGCTTTTCGTCCTGTGCCGGCGCCGTGAACGATAGAGTCAGAACAAGGAACGCCATCAAACCAGCAGCGATTAAAAATCTTGTTTTCATCTCTTACTCCTTTTACCTGCGACGATCGCTTTACGACTTCACCGGCGGGGGATACTTCTTGAAAAGTTTCGCCATCGCTTTGTTCAGGTTCTTCTGAACCTTCTTGGGATCTTTGCCGGAGCCCAGGGTCTTGCTCGCTTCACCGCGCCAGATCTGTTTCTTGCTTGCGACTTCGTAGATATCGCAGTTGATTGTGCCGATATTGATCGTTGAGGAAGTGGTGGTCGTCGTGGACATGCCGCCCCAACCGCCCCAGCCGCCCCAGCCCCACATGTCACCACCGGTGCTGTAGGAGTTCCACTGCTTCTCCTGCTCGACTGCGGCTTGATAGATCACGTACAGATCCGGATTCTCTTCGGTTCTCGTTAACCCTTTCAGGGCCAACTGAGCATCGATCGCCTGCATGATCTGGCCGTCAAGAATCGAATTGGGATAATTAGCCTTTGGTAACCTGACCCACTTGTAGGTTTTGTACTTTGAAAAATCCGTTCCCTCGACGTAGTTGTATCTGATCTCCTGCGCTGACGCGGCCACGGAGCACGCGAGCATTAACCCGGCGATCAGAAACAAGTGCGAAATCCTGCTACTCATCTTCACACTACCCCTTTCTGCATCTTTCTTCACTGAAGCTTAAAGAACGGGACGCGCGCGGATAACTGTCACTTTTGACAGGCGAGATCACGCCTTGAAGCGTGCAAAAAGAAGAGAATGAAATTGAATCAAAGTGTACGAATGCTGTGCCGCCCGGCCATGATCGTTTTCCTGGTCTTGTTTCTGCAGTTAACCGCTACGGCGAAGAGCGTTGAAGACGTCGTGGTGTTGAAAAACGGCGATCGCATGACGGGAGAGATCAAGGGGCTGCAACGAGGCGAGCTCAGGATCAAGTCTGATTACATGGCCGAAGCCGTACGTCTCGATTGGTCCAAGGTCCAGAGTCTCGAGAGTAAGTCGACCTTCATGATCTGGCTGGTTGACGGAAAGCTCGTCACGAACGTCATGCGTTTGCTTCCCACCAACTCGGACCAGGCTGCAAATTTCGTCATCGGCAATTCGCAGGAAAACATCAGGGTGCACCAGCTCGACGTGATCCGCATCACTCCCGCTGACCGCGGCTTCTGGCGGCGACTCGAAGGATCGATCGACCTGGGTATGAGTTTTACGAGCGGAAACGATCAGTATCAAACCCAACTCACTGCAACCACCACGTATCGCACCGGCGCGCACTCATTCACCGCCTCCGTGGATTCGGCTTTCAGCGGACAAACTGAAGGCACGAGCACGACTCGCAGTCAGTTCACGTTTGATTATCGACGGCAGTTGAACGAGCGTTGGTACGTTGGCGGACTTTTCGATCTGCTGCGCAGCGATCAACAGAGCCTCAGACTGCGCACTTCGGCCGGAGGACTCATCGGCCGTAACCTTAAACAAACAGAACATACGCGTCTATCAGTATTCGGCGGCCTCGTGGGCGCGCGCGAAAATTACACAGCCGTACTCGGCAGACCAGAGACGACCAATGCCGATGCTCTAGCCGGTGTGGATTTCTTTACTTTTCGCTTCAGCAAAACAGACATCCGATCGCGTCTCAGCGTGTTTCCCAGTCTCACCACGCCGGGCCGCATACGGTTTCAAACAACTTCCGATCTGCGCATCAAGATCGTCAAAGATCTCTGGTGGGGCTTTCATCTTTACGAAAGTTTTGACAGTAAACCGCCGGTCGCTGCCGACAAGAACGATCTCGGTGTGAGCACTTCCGTGGGTTGGAAATTTTAACAAGCGCAACCTGTAAGTTTTGCCAGTAGGTCGAGAATGCCGCCAAACCTAGAATTCTTCGTTGCGTTGCGCCACTTACCATCTCGTCAACAGTCAACATCCGGTGGGCTAACCGTGTGAAACTTCAAGGGCACAAACAGATGAATCTGCACAATCAACTCAGCCAGCATGAGGACTTGAACGAAGCCTGGACGGACGTGAATGTTGATCTCGGCGCGCTTTCCCATCAGGGCCATGTCAGAGAAAACAACGAAGACAGTTACCTGGTGTTGAGATTCGGGCGCTCACTGGAAAATCTTCTCACCAATCTCGAGGACGACTTGCTGGAGGAGAGCTACACCATCACGGGCTACGGCATGTTGGTAGCTGATGGCATGGGAGGCATGGCCGGAGGTGAAATTGCGAGTCGCCTGGCGTTGAGCAAGTTGGTTGAACTGGTAGTCGACACGTCTGACTGGGTTCTGTCTTTGAAACAACAAAGAGACGTGACCACGGTACTGGAACGAATGACTGAACGCTTTTTGCAGATCGACAGCGCGGTCCGAAGAGAAGCGGACCACGACTACACACTGCAAGGCATGGGCACGACGTTGACTGTAGCCGCAGCGCTGGGAAGCAATCTGCTCATCGGTCACGTGGGTGATTCGCGCGCGTATCTGTTGCGTGGTTCCAATTTGAGACAGTTGACGACGGACCATACGCTCGCACAGGCGCTGATCGATGCGGGTGTCGCCGATCCGGACGACCCGGCTTCACGATCGATGCGTCACGTATTGACCGCGGCGGTCGGTTCTCTGGGACAAGAAGTTGAGCCTCAAGTGCAACGTTTCAGGCTCGAACGTGGCGATCAGTTGCTGCTGTGTACAGACGGGCTGACCGAAACGGTTGCGGACTCGACAATCGCTAAAGTCCTGAACGAAGCCGTATCGGCGCAAAGCGCCTGCCGGACTCTGGTCGACTTGGCGCTCGCAGGCGGCGGCAGCGACAACATCACGGTAGTTGCCGCGAAGTTTGGGTCTTCAGAGTTGTGAGCCGGTCAATGTTGCTTCAACCCGCATTTCTCACACTGTAAGAATTGACAGTATTAACAACACCTCATCCTCACTAGGATTCCCTTGCTTGAAAACAACAAGTCAGCCCCTGGGCTGGCAAGCGCAGAAACTCCCAGCGCGGTGAACTGCATTGCTCGAAAGTAGAAGGCTGACTCCGCTTAACCAAGTCAAAGGAGCTAACACATGAGCAGAATCACATCGTTAAAAGCAGTGAGAGTCGCTTTCGTTCTCGTGCTGGTGGGCGCAGGAAGCGCGTTTGCCGCCGAAACGGCGACGATCAACCCGATCGCACCTGACGCCACGTTTCAGGAAACCGTGAAGAAATTTAAAGGCGTCGTTGTAAAACGCGACCCAGACTCGTTCACCATGAGCGAGACCACCGGCGGACCGCAGACCACGGTTATTCTTACCGCGGACACGGAAGTAAAGAGCCACAAACGTGGTGCATTTCGAGGTTCGAAGGAGTACGCATCCAGTTACATTCTTCGTGGCCTGCGGCTCGAAGTGGACGGCACGAGGAACGCCGATGGCGCAATCGTGGCCGACAAGATTCGCTTCGACGAGCAGGATCTCCGAACAGCACAAGCGCTCAAAGCGACTCTCGACCCGGCAGAAGCCGAGCTGAACGCGAAGCTGGCAGAGCAACAAAAGCAACAGGAAATGCTCGCCGGCCAAATGGAAGAGAACCGCGCGCTGACGGCCCAGGCACAAGCTTCAGCCGACGCAGCCGCGGACGCAGCGAAGAAAGCGCAACAAACAGCAGACTACGCCAACAACCGGATCAACGGACTCGACGACTTCGATCCGATCAAAACAGTCACCGTTTACTTCAATACCGGCAGCTCAGCCTTAGGTCCAAAGGCCAAGGCTACGATCGATGAAGCCGCGGCCTGGGTGAAGACGCAGAACACGAAGGGCTGGGTCATGGCGGTGATTGGCTACGCGGATACGACCGGCAATTCGCAACGCAACATCGACCTGAGCGAACGCCGCGCGAACGCCGTGATCTACTACATCGTCAGCAAGTACAAGATGCCGTTGAATCGTCTCGTTCAGCCGTTCGGTTACGGACAATTGGAACCGGTTGCGGAGAACAAAACCAAAGCCGGCCGCGCGAAGAACAGGCGCGTCGAGATCAGACTGATGATCAACAAGGGTATCGCTGGAACAGTTGGCAGCGGAAATTAGAGATCCTTTTCGGCCAAGCTGGAGGTGGCTGGGTGTGAGACGCGCGAAGGGGCACCTAACACCTCAATGGGGGCCGGGTCAACAGGGGCGGCCCGGCCCTTTTTTTTAACAACCCTCTTGCCCCAATTCCAATCTATCCATATACTCCACCGCCTGACGCCTTACGGCGTCGTTTTTCCCAACAATCCTAAGCTTTGCGAACAGTCTCCCTCGCTGTTGGTCCTACTTCTATATCCGTTTCATTTTTTGAGGTGTACTGATGGCCGACGCCAAGCCACCATCTACAACCGATCTGCTACAGCTCATCACCGGTCTTCAACTTCCAAAAAATCCTGATAGAACCGCCGATTTTGGTGAAGACTATTATCTGAACCCGCCCACTACTACGGACGAACGCACGCTGCGCGAGTTGCAACCAAACCCGCTTTGGTTAAGAGATCCGAAAGCGGCATGGGACGCCGTTAAATTCCGCGACTGGTTGTTCGCAACACTCCTCGCCGGCGTCGCCGATCACAAGACGGAGTACAAAGCGATCTCCGAACCGCTACTCTTCTCGATTGATGTGCTGTCGAAAGAGTTCAAGCCCGGCATGGCGGGTCTCACCAACGAGATCAGTGAACTACTCAAAGCCAAGTCAGGGTTAGAGCGTGATCTTTTCTTCACCATGTCTGTCGGGATTTCAAAACGTCAAATAGATGGGAAGGAAGTTTTCACGTTTGGCCTCGGCATGAGACGCCGCGCGAGTGTGTGGCTCAATTCACAGGAAGCGCTGCAAGCGAACGTCGAATTTTTTCTACCGTTTTACGTGTTGCCGAGCTCGAGTCATCCGGAGGAGCCTAAATTCGACAACGCGCGCTCGATCTGCGCGGGCATCGTCGTCAGCAATTCGAAAGGCGTGGCGATCGGCCGCGACGAAAACAATAAAGAGCTCGCCTCGATGCGTTTCAATTTCCGCATACCTTTCACGACGAGCTGGAGATCCCCATCAAAAACCGACCCGGAAAACTTTATCACCAGCTTCCGAACACCTGAGATTCAGATTCAGAAAAAGGTTAAAGAGGGCGCGACAATTGGTAATTGGGAGAAGTTTGGCGGCTGGAAAGACTTTCTCGGAACCTACGTCGAACGCGCGGAAGTCAAAGATCTACTCAACGCACCAATCGGCCCATTGCTGGTTGCAAAGGTATCCGATCCAGCCGGCGTCACGGACATCATCCTCAAGCAAAAGAAACGCGACGAAATCAAGACCGACCTCGCGAACGTAAAGCAGGACCTCGACGATCAGCTCGCCATACTCAAGAACATCTGGGAATGGAAGCCGCCCAAGAAAGACGCCGTTGGTCCACACTCAACGCAACGCAAACTCGGCAGCCTGCTGGAGTCGCTCGGTTTCATCTCCGGGAAGCAAGGAGGCGGCGGCGAGTTTGAGTACTCGTTCAAGATGGCCCAGGGGGTGACCGTCTGGAATGTTCTCAATCGACTGTTCGACGAGCTCGACGGCTTTCCGCTTTGGGTCAAAGGACTGACGCCGAAAACCGATCGAGAACCACGTATCGCGCTGTCGCTCGCATCGCAGGCGAATCTCGTCGACCCGAAGAAGAATTACTTCGGTCTCGCCGGCTTGGCTTACAACATTCCCCTCACTCCCGTTCCGGAAAAGAAGTCCGGCGGCAAAGAGGAGCAAAAAGACGAAGACATCAAGACGCCCACCATCACGCTCAGCAAGGATAATTTCACGACCGACGAAAGCATTCTGATCGACGAAGAGTCAGAACAAGAGGAAACGGAAAGCGGCGGCGAAGACAGTCCGCAACCAAAGCCGACTGAGGATAAGCCCGCGAGCACGGTCGAAGTGCTGCTCCATCTCGGCAAATGGATGAGCGGCGAGACGCTCGACGACAACTGGTTTCAGCGGTTATTGCCATCGGCTGACTCGCCGCAAAAACGAAGAGTGCCGCTTCCGGGCATTCGTCTCCTACCCATTAAGCGGCTGCCGGTGGACCAGCGACCAAGCGAAGCAAGATTCGACTGGACACTGTTGATCGATCTGCTGAGCCTCGGCATCGACATCCAGAGCACGTCGAAAGATGGACTCACGTTTATCAAAGGCCAGGCTGGTCACTTCGGTCTCGGCGCTGTCGAGATACGTCTCGCGCTGAAGTTCTCGCTTGAAGACGTTCGCAATCAGAAGAGTTTCTTCGAACGCGTCGCGATCGGCGTGGGCATCAAGCTGAAAGATCTGCGGCTCTCGTTTGCACCACCGGAGGAAGAAAAGAAAGAGAAAGGCTCCGGCAACGAGATCATCGAAGGCTTGCAGGAGCTGCTGAAGGATGACTGGGTCGCCGTACCCAAGCCCGACAAGAAGCCGGAACGAAAGATGAAAACCCGGCTCAGCGCGAAGAAGAAAGACAAGTTTTCGATCTCCGTCGGTTATCTCACGCCACTCAAAGAAGGCACCGGCGGCACACTCGACATCCAGCTCTACGACGAAAAAGGCAATCGCGGCAAGATGGCGCTGATCCCGATCGATCGTTTCGCCGATCCGATCTACCTGCGGCAAATCGGCATCGGATTGAGGGGCGTCGAGAATATCGAGTTGGGCAAAGGTTTGCCTGACAAAGCGCAGTTGACCGTGTCGCTCACCGGCGGTTTTCGTCTGCCGGTGTTTGAGATGGGCTTCATCGGCGCGAAGCTGAGCTTCCCGTTGAACAACCCGCTGAACTTTCAGTTTGGTCTCGATGGTCTCGACGTTTCGCTGAAGATTGGCCAGGCCATCATCTCCGGAAGCTTCTTCAAGTCCGGAATCGAGTACGCCGGCAGTCTCACTGTCGACTTGCCGAAGATGTCGATCTCAGCGATGGGTTTCTATGGACCACTGCGCGTGTTCGACATGTCACGCGACGAGGAAATCTTCAGGCAGTTGAACCTCGGCCAGGTCCATCAAAAACTGCTCACGAAACTGAACACCGTCAATATCAAACCCACTGCGGTCAAGCGTGGCCATGCGCCGGGTGAGTGGGAGCTCATCGCGACTGACAACACGCACTACACCATCAGCGACGACGACGACAAACTGAACCTGCTGCGTCCCGAGAAAACTTTCTTCGTCTTCGCCATGCTCAACGCCGCGAGCGGAGGCGGCATCACTTTCGGACCGATTCAGTTTACGGGTATCGCACTCGGGTTCGGTTACAACCGCCGGCTGAAAGTGCCCGTCATCGAAGACGTCGCCGAGTTTCCGCTCGTGCAGATGGTGATGGGCGAGGGCGGGTTTCAGAAAGACGAAACCGAGCTGATCAATCAACTCGGTAAGCCGCTCGAAGATCCGGTTTCGACACTCGCGAAGATGAAGGACCATCTCGTCGCCGAACGAGGTCAGTTCTTCGCGTGCGGCGGAGTGCGGTTCACGATCGCGGGTGTTGTCGACTGTTTCGCTTTGCTCGTCGTGCAGTGGGGTGGAAACGAGATTGAAATCTCGCTGCTGGGTCTTGCGCGTTTCCGTCACACACGCGACGCGAGCGCACGGCCGATCTGCTACGTCGAAATGCAGATCCTGATGTCGATCAAACCGAGCGAGGGCACGTTCAAGTTACAAGCACTGCTGACGAACAACTCGTGGATCATCAACACCGATTGCAAACTGACCGGAGGCTTTGCGTTGTGCGTGTGGTTCGGGGGCACACACAAAGGCGACATGGTGCTCACGCTTGGTGGTTACCATCCGCGTTTCACTCGTCCCGAACATTATCCGATCGTGCCGCGTCTCGGGCTGAACTGGCCCGTCAACAACAATCTGTCGATCAAGGGCGGCGTGTATCTCGCGATCACGCCTTCGTGTCTCATGCTCGGCGGAAAGCTTGAGGCGACTTTCAATTCCGGCCGCATTTCCGCGTGGTTCACGGCGCATCTCGACGTTGTCGTTAACTGGCAACCACTCTTTTTCGAAATCGATCTCGGCATCTCGCTGCGCGTCGAAGCGTCGTTCTCGCTCACGTCTCTCAAGGTGACGCTCGGCGCTTCGATCAAGATGTGGGGACCGCCTGTTGGCGGCACTGCGCACATCGATCTTGTTGTTGTCTCTTTTGATATCGACTTCGGCATTCCGCGTCCGAAAGAACCGGAGCTGATCGACACGTGGCAGCAGTTCTGTCACAACTTCCTGAACATGAGCGGGGGAGATCGGAAAGCTGTTAGCACTCCGGTGAAGGCGTTTCCGATCGTTCAACCGAGCCTTGCCGCGGGACGAAACAACCTGAACGCGCTGCCGAATGCTCGACGAGAAGATCCGGCGCCGAAACCGGCGGACGCGGTGTGGAAGGTTCGTGCCGATGAGTTAGAGCTCGCGGCTGTTGCGGCTGTTCCGGTGTCGACCTTGAACATCGGACGCGCAAAAAGCATTAGCTCGAACGACGGTATTCAGGCCGTCAACTTCAGCGGCCAGCCAATGATGGTCACGAAGGCCGTCGCGATCGACACCGCAGGAATACCGTCGAAGAGTTCGGGCAATAAAGTCGGCGCTCACCCGATGGGCAAAAAGCTCGAGTCGGTGCTCAACGTGACAGTTGTTTGTGACGAGGTTTTGGCAGCTCAACCAGAACTGAAGGGTTGGACCATCGAAGAGGAACGCGGCTCGGTACCGGAAGCGATCTGGAAGCCGGAGAAACCAACTCTTGCTGCGTCAGAGCCGAGTGCGAAACTGATCGAGGGTTGCATCACGGGTATCAAGCGTCTCAAACCGCCGGCCGGAAAACTCGGGGCACGTTCGACGCCTCCGAAGATCGAGTGGCATCCGCTCGCCGCCGGCACTGTCGCCAAGTCTGAAGCCACACAGGAGTCGCCGTCTTCTACTCGCTCGCGCAACATCCAGCAGGCGTTGGCCCAGAAGCAAGACGAACAAAACAAGATCGCCGCCGCGCTCACCACCGCCGGATTCACCTTGTCGTGGAAAGCGGCGACGCGGGTTGAATTTCGCGAACTGCAAGCCGATCCGCTCGCGGGCGCAGTCGCGGCGTAGTTACAACAAGGCACTTGAACAATGTCGACTGAACTAAAGACTGACGCAATGATCTTCTACGACAGCTACGAAGCGCCGCTAACGGCGGGCTCGTATCGCTTCGTTCTGCAACAGACAGTAAACCTCGAAGGCGATGACGCTCGTCATTATTACTACGACCAGCGTTTCGAGGTTCTGGCGCCGCGTTATTCGATCGACAACGAGGAAATCCAGGCTTACTTTCCGCCCAACGGCGGCGTCGCCGACTACCAAAACGTGCTCCCGCATCTCGTGTTGCTCACACGCAATCTGCCGTGGGAACGAACACTCTCGCCGAAACGAGAACCGTGGCTCGCGTTGCTCGTGCTTTCCGAGCAGGACGTCGCGGATGGCAAAGTGGTGTTCAGTACGAGCACGATCGCGGAGCTTGCGCCGCATCGTGCTGACGATCTTCCGGACAACGAAGATTTGCCGGGTCCGTGGATACGGCCTGACGGCATCGACGCGGTTCTGCTGCCGAAGTTCAAACGCACCGAAGATGCGAACACGCCGGTCCGCTTGCTCGATCTCGATCTCAAACTGTTTCGCAATCTCTGTCCCTCTCGCAACGAGCTTCCGCTGCTCGCGCACATTCGTCACGTAGATACGGCTGACAAAGGGCCGCTCGAGATGGTCGCGAACGGAGAGTTTTCCGTGCTTGTTGCGAATCGCTTTCCGCCGCCGGGCACGAACACTGTGTATCTGATCTCGCTTGAAGGTTGGAACGAGTTGCTCGAGGCCGATCCAAACCAGGAGCAGCCCGCTTCGCGTGTGCGGCTCGTCACTCTCGGCAGTTGGAGCTTTGTGAACGATCCGTCCGGACACGACACGTTTGGCGGATTGATGCAGCAACTGAAGAAGAACGCGGCCGTGTTTGGCGTCTCGCTGCCTGGAACTACCGGACACACTCATGTCGATAACGCGCTTCAGCGTGGTTACGTGCCACTTGATTACAAACCGTTGAATAGCTCGCCAACGATGGCCTGGTATCGTGGCCCATTGGCGCCGGTTCCCAAACAACGCCTGAACCGCCCGGCGTTTGAGCGCGCGGATGCGGCACTGATCTTCGACGACAGGAACGGCATGCTGGATGTGTCGTAT